>JBCCHL010000027.1:0-32078 GCA_039028775.1 Pseudomonadota bacterium
ACATCACATTGGATCTCAAGGACAACGGTGAAAGCTGCGGCAAGAATCGAGTCCACCGAATCATGAGAAATGCAGGGATACGCTCCCATCGAGGCTATAAGCGCCATCCTGGCTTTTCTGGGGGTCAAGTGAGTGAGATTGCGCCGAACACGCTGGATCGACAGTTCGTCGCAAACCAACCCAATCGAGTGTGGGTGACCGACTTCACCTATGTTCGCACCTATCAGGGTTGGTTGTATGTCACTGTGGTGATGGATCTGTTCTCACGTCAGATCATCGGTTGGAGCATGAAGCGCAATCCCCGATCCGACCTGGTGCTCGATGCTTTGTTGATGGCGGTTTGGCGACGCAAGCCAACGGGGCGCGTGTTGGTTCACTCAGATCAAGGCGTGCAATACACCAGCTCAGACTGGCTTCGATTCCTTAAGGACCATAATCTAGAAGCCAGCATGAGTCGTCGGGGCAACTGTCACGACAATGCCGTGGCAGAGAGCTTTTTCTCTTTACTGAAAACAGAGCGGATCAAGCGTCGAATCTACCGCACCCGTGATGAGGCCAAGGCGGATATCTTCGACTACATCGAAGGGTTCTATAACCGGCAACGTCGCCATGGAAACAACGGAGGCTTATCTCCAGAACAGTACGAAAGCGAGTACTTCAGGAAGCTCTCAGCTGTCTAGAAAACTAGGGGCTTGCCAACGCGCTGCGGTAAGGATGGTGAAACGCAGTGCGAGCGCTGCCATTCCTTCCTGGTTGACCAGTCGCTCATAGAAGTCGGGTAAGTCTTGCCATGGTAGCGCTGCCAGATGCCTGGTTCTCTGTTTGACCAATCGTTTCGGCAATGAGTGTTCAAGGTTACCGCGCCATCGGGCGGGGTTGTCACCGTCTCTGTAGCCTTCCACCGCCGCCCAATCCAATATCTTCTCAATACGACCTCGTACACGCGTGGCGGTCTCTGCTTTCTCATTCCAGATCGGTTCAAGAATACGCAAGATGAGTCGTCGGTCGATCTTGTCTACGGGTCTGTTACCTATAACTGGCTCGGCGTATTCCTTGAGGGTGTTGGTCCATTGTGTCGCGTGTTTCTGGTTCTTCCAGGTTGGTGTGTGAATCTGGATATAGGTTTTGGCTGCTTGTTTAAACGTAGGAGCTTCTGAGACGAGCTGCTCTCTGCGCTTTGCTTCGAGCGGATCGGTGCCATGGAACAGTTGCTTCTGTGCGTCTGAAGCAGCGAGGCGTGCTTCAGCTAGAGATACGACGGAAAGCGGACCTAACCCAATCGTGTGTGCACGCTTGTGTTTCGAGTAGCGGAATACCCATGACTTGGTGATGCCATTTTTACTGTTCTTTACCTGCAAATACAGCCCATTCCCATCTGCATACCGTCCTGGTGATTGCAGCGTACGAACTTTGGCAGCGGTAAGTCTGCTTACTTGGGGCATTGTGGGTGTACAACTGGGTGTACAAGTTGGAACGAAAAACGATGATCTACGATGATGAGGTGAGAGTCAACGATTTCTCTCTAAGCCAATGTTTTTATTGGTATTTATGAGTATCTATGAGCCGGTATGAGTAGGTATGAAAAGAAGCTTGTGGCGGAAGAGGTAGGAGTCGAACCCACCAGGCACGTATTCGCACCACAACGGCTTTGAAGGCCGCGCGCCCCACCGGAGACGATGCTCTTCCGTCGCTCATGGTACCAAAGCGGCGCGGGCACGCCACCCTCGCTCCGGCTCGAACTACGCTAACCCGCCGCTTTGCGCTAGCATGGGTGTGGGAGGAACGGTCCTTATGAGCCTGAGAACAAACATCCACATATGGGGGATGGCTTGGTTGCTATGCGGCCCCCAGGCACTGCATGCCGCCCCGCCAGACATCAGTGGGATCTGGCAGGCGCTATCGTCGGCGTATGAAAACATAGAACCCCACGCCGCCCATGGTGGCGCGTCCGACGATGCGGATGCGTTTCAGGCGTCCCGCGGCGGGCTCGGGGTGGTCGAGGGAGGTGCGATCCCCTACACCCCGGCCGGGCGGGCCACACAGCTCACGAACTTCGATCAGCGCGAGGATTTCGACCCCGCCCGCAATTGCTATCTGCCCGGCGTGCCGCGCGCCAACTACATGCCTTACCCTCTGCAGATCGTGCAGACGTCGGATCATGTGTTCATCGCGTATGAGTTCGCCCAGGCGAGCCGCACGATCTATCTGGACCAACCGGAGTTCGAAGCGCCGGTGGACAGCTGGATGGGTCACTCGCTGGGTCGCTGGCGCGAAGACACGCTGGTGGTCGACGTTACCGACCAAGTAGCGGACACCTGGCTCGACCGAGCGGGCAACCACCACAGCGGTGCGCTGCGCGTGGAAGAACGCTATCGGCTGGAAGGCCCAGATCATCTGCGTTATACGGCCATCCTGACGGACGCCGCGACCTATACCCGGCCATGGACGCTTTCCGTGCTGCTCTATCGGGTCAAAGAGCCACGCGCCCAGTTGCTCGACTTCAAGTGCGTGGAGTTTGTCGAAGAGCGCATGTACGGCCACCTCTCGAAGCAAGCCGATGCCGCTGACAAGGAGACCAACTGATGATACGTATCGCCTGTTTGAGCGTTGTGCTCTCTCTGCCTGCTCTCGCGGGTGCTGAGGTGCCGCGCTTGCCGTGGGGCGCACCCGATCTGCAGGGGGTGTGGACCACCGCCACCCTGACCCCACTGGAGCGGCCGGAAGGCGTGGCTGCCGACAAGACCCTGAGCGCACAGGAGCGGTCGGAGATGGAGATCAGCGCAGAGGACCGGCTTGTCGAGCGCAGCGAAAACCCGCCGCCAGGCAGTGTCGGGGGCTACAACCGCGAGTGGCTCGACCCCGGGATGAAAGCCCTCAACGACGGGCGTAGCGCGCTGATCGTCGATCCGGCCGATGGACGCATTCCCTGGCGAGCGGAGGCCAAGGCGGCATCCGACGCGCAGCGAGCGCGCTATGGGGTGGGCCCCTTTGATACCTTTGCGGACATGGACACCGGCGAGCGCTGCCTGTCCGATGGTGTCACCATGGCGCCGCTGCAGCCCTACAACATGAACTATCAGATTTTTCAGAGCGAAGATGTGATCGCCATCAATCACGAGATGTATCACGAGTATCGCATTATTCCCCTCGACGGCCGTGACTTTATCCCCCCCAACGTCGGCCAGTGGCTCGGGGATGCCCGCGGGCATTGGGAGGGTGATACGCTGGTGATCGTCTCCAAAGGTTTTGCCGACAAGTCCGGGTACTACTGGGCCTGGCCCTGGCGCGCCGCACGTCCGAACCTCGTCGTCACCGAACGCCTGCGACGAGTGGACGCTAAGACCATCGACTACAGCTTCACCGTGTCCGATCCGGATGCCTTCACCCAACCCTGGACCGCCCGCGTGCCGATGACCACAGACCAGGCGAGCCGGGGGGTTACCAGCGGACCGTTGTTCGAGTTTGCCTGTCACGAGGGTAACTACGCATTGCCCAATGTGCTGCGCGGCGCGCGCTTTCAGGAGAGTTTAGAAGCTGCCGGGAGCGATTGAGCGCAGCGATTGGACGGGGCAAGGCTGGTCCTGCGATGCGACTGGCAACCCCGGCTGAATTCTCTTAAGGTGGCGCCCCCCAAACCCAATGACCGTCCGGAGTAACCACGTGTCAGCCCTGCAAACCATCACCCTACAAGGTCGTTTCGAAATGAAGCGCGGTGCGATCACCGCGCCGACCATCGCATATGAGACCTGGGGTGAGCTGAACGAGAAGGCGGACAACGCGGTCCTGATCTTCACCGGCCTGTCACCCTCTGCCCATGTGTGTGCGTCTACTGCAGATCCTACACCGGGCTGGTGGGAGGACATGGTCGGCCCGAACAAGCCCATCGACACCAGCCGTTACTTTGTCGTGTGTGTAAACTCTTTAGGCAGTTGCTTCGGCTCCACCGGCCCCGCGAGTATCAATCCGGACACTGGAGAGGTGTACCGCCTGACCTTTCCGGTGCTGACCGTGGAAGACATTGCCAACGCCGGCAAACATGTGCTTGAAAGCCTGGGGATCGCGCGTCTGCACACCGTGGTGGGGTCATCCATGGGCGGCATGACCGCGCTCGCCTTTGCACTTCTACATCCGGGGGCGTCCGCACGGCTGGTCTCGATCTCTTCGGCGGCTAGAAGTTTGCCCTTCTCCATCGCATTGCGCTCGTTGCAGCGCGAGATGATCCGCACCGACGCCGCATGGCAGGACGGCGCGTACGACCTTGACGGCCATGGGCCGGTCAATGGCATGCGCCTGGCGCGCAAGTTGGGCATGATCACCTATCGCTCCGCGGTAGAGTGGGCAGACCGTTTCGGGCGCGAGCGCGCCACCGAATACAGCGAAGCGGACCACGGCTTTGGCATCGATTTCGAAGTGGAGAGCTACCTCGAGAACCAAGCCAACCGCTTCATCGGTGCGTTCGATCCGAACTGCTATCTATACCTGTCCCGCGCGATGGATTTATTCGACGCTGCCGACCAGGGAGGCAGCTTGGAGGCGAGCTTCGCGGGCCTCGAGGCGCTGGAGGCAGCCCTCGTGATCGGTGTGGAAACGGACTTTCTCTTTCCCCTGCATCAGCAGCAAGAACTCGCGGACGCGCTGGCCAAGGTAATCAACGACGTGCGTTTCGTGCCGATGCCGTCCATCCAGGGCCACGACAGCTTTCTGGTGGATATGGACCGTTTCCGGCCGGCCGTGGCAAGCTTCTTTTAATCCCGGCTGAGCCTAGTCTTCGGGAGTAAAGGCGCCCGCGTGTTGCCGACCGGCATCCCCGATCTCATCCCAGGCGGCTTTGGAATCGACATAAATGTGGTGGATCACCCGCAGCGGTGCATCGTCCACGATCAGTCCGGCCGGTACGAACACGGTGCTCGCATCATTCTCGCCCGGAAGTTGCGACCCACAGCTCGGACAGAACCAGATCTGCCAGTCGTGTCCAGGTTTGCGCCAGGTGGCGATCGTCTCTGCACCCTGCTCCCAGGCAAAGTCATCCTTCGCGACCACCAAGACCGCATTACCTTGCGTTCCGGTGTGCCGTCGGCAAATGGAACAGTGACAGACATATACACCATCCGGCATCGTGGCCAACGAGAATTGCACCGTCCCACAATTACATGCGCCGCTCAACACAGACGAATCCCAGCGGGAACAAGTGCACAAACGCTCATGGTAACAATGATGCCAACATATCCGCATCCATGTAGCCGCCCGCAAACAACTTTAAACCCTCTTCTTTGCGGATCAGCAGACTCGGCATGGCCTGGGTCCCGAAGGCGCCCGCATTGTCGAATTGGAATTGCAGACGCGCTTTCATATTCGGGTCTCGCATCGAACCCTCAAGCCCTCCGCTGTCGATGTCGAAGGTCTCCAGCAGGCGCGTGAGCAGCTCGATGTCGGTAATGTCTTCCCCGTGCACAAAAAAGCGCTCCTGAAGCAGATGCAGGACATCGAGGGGATCGACCTCGCTCACCTCGCGCGCGTATTCGATGGCCACACAAGGTGCAACGCTGTTGTGTACGTACGTCTCGGGGAGTTTGAAGCCGAATGGCTGACCGGTGGTTTCGTGCACCTCGCGCCACAGGCGCATGAGAAAACGCCGTCCGTAGTCGCCGATGGGTTGCGTGCCGTGGGTGTTGATACCACCGAGCATCAGTTCGAAGTGGGCCCGGTCGGCGAGTTGTTCACGCGAGGTTTGGATCGCGGCCGCCATGCCCCAACACCATGAGCACATCGGATCGGTCACGACGATGAGTTCGTGAACGCTGCTCACGAGCCACCCTCCCGCGCACTGATCTGCCAACCACTCCCAACCACCTCGCCGATGATCGCGGCACCATGTCCGATGTCCGATAGCGCCCGGGCGGCCGCCTGGGCCTGTTGGGTCGGAAGCACAGCCAGCATGCCCCCTGAGGTTTGCGGGTCGCAGAGCAATCGCAGCCGCGCATCGTCTGAGCGCACGCCACCCTGCAACACGTAGTCCTGGAGCGCCAGTTCATTGGCCTGTTGCAGGCTGCTGGGGTGTGCGCTGATCGCGTGCTCCGCACCCGGGTACAGAGGGACTGCATCAAGTGCGAGGCGTACGCCACGGGACGACGCCCGCAGGACCTCACCCAAGTGCCCGGCGAGCCCAAAGCCGGTGATGTCGGTCAACGCGTGCAGGTCGAACTGCTGCAAGCGTGCGACCACTTGGGCATTGCTACGGTCCATACCCGCATACACGGCCTGCAAGGCGCCCGGCAGGTTGGCGCCGAGCATGTCCGCGGCGAGGATCGCGCCGGTACCGAGCGGTTTGGTCAGCAGCAACACATCCCCAACCCGAGCGCCCTCCTTCCCGACGGGCGGTGACGGTCGTTCGCCCGTGACCGTCAGCGCGATACTGAGTTCCGCGCCCTCGGCAGAGTGCCCCCCAACAAGGGCAACCTGTTCACCGTCCAGCACATCCCCGACGCCACTGAGGATGGCGTACAGCTCCTCTTCCATGATCTGCTCACCCATGTAGGGCAGCGTGACAAAACACAGGGCGGACACCGGGTTGGCGGCCATGGCATAGATATCGTTCAACGCATGGTGCGTGGCAATACGACCAAACAAATACGGGTCATCGACCATGGCGCGGAAGCCATCGACCGATAACAGGGTTGGGCCGTCATGCCGCACGCTGGCAGCATCATCGCCGATGCCGAGTTCGACCCGCGTATCCTCTCGCACGGAGAGCCGGGCGAGCACTCGCCGCAGAGGGCTCGCCGCCAGCTTCGCCCCACAGCCGCCACAGCGCATATCGGTATTGGGCAACTCCGGCTTCCAGGCGGGTGGTATGCCATCGCCCGGCAGCAGGCCCCGTAGATCGGAGCGCAGTTGCTGCAGCGACGACATCTCGAGCGGCACGGCATTGAACTTGGCCATGAAACGTCGATCGATCCGGTCCTTCAGGCGCCACCAGTTCGCCCCCACAAATCCCTGCCTACCTCGGCTGGCTATGGCCCGCCCATCACCGGTGCCGATCAAGGCCAGATGCTCGCGCTGGGCGCGGTAGGTGCGCAGCGTTCGCCCGTAGAGATAGGCGCGCAGATTATGTGCCAGATAAGGCCCGGCCCGCACCGCATAGACACCGCTCTTCGGACGCGGCTGACCCTCCAGTGCCGCAACATCTCCGGCGGCGAATACCTGTGCAGCCGCCAGGCTCTGCAACTGCCGATTCACCCGCAAAAACCCTTTTCCATCGACCGGCAGCCCACTGTCACGTATCCACGCCGGGGCTTCGACGTTGGTCACCCACAATGTGTGATCGCTCGCCAGCGTACTGTTATCAGTGAGTCGGACATGGCCATCGTCAAAACGCTGCGCTCGGCCGAGATGCCATTCGATGTGCGCCTCTCCAAGGGCCTGCAAGATGAGTTGCCGTACCCGAGCGTTGTGTCCGGGCAACAGATCGCTGCCCAGGAGCTGCACGCACACTCCACCCAACCCCAGCTCGGTAAATCTCGCTCGTGCGGCAAGCGCGAGTTCCACGCCCCCTGCCCCACCACCGATCACGGTGAGGGTGTCGCCGTCTTGGATGGTCTCGACAATGCGTTGCCACTTGGGCAGAAACTCAGAGATGGGTTTGACCATCACCGCGCCGGGCACCGGTGCTGCCGGTACAGCACCACTGTTAATCGCCACCAGGTCGTAGGGGAGTGGTGGGCGCGCGAGACCGCCGGAAAGTTCGATCTGCAAGCACTGGTTGGTGGCATCCAAACCCACCACCGCGCCATGGATCAAGCGCGCATTCGCCAGGCGGCACAAGCGGCGCAGGTTGATGAGCATCTCGCTCGGCGCATAAACACCCGCTACCGTACCAGGCAGCATGCCCGAGTAAGGCGTGTGGGTGTCTTTGCTGATCACCGTGATGCGCAGCCCCGGCACCGGCCGCATCGCGAATTTCTTGAGGACCGTCACGTTGGCGTGGCCGCCACCAACGAGAACCAGATCGCGCAGCGCCGGGGTGACAGAATGCATCACGCGACCCGCCGCCGCGCAGGGTCAGGTAGGAACGAAGTCAATCGTCGAAGTCTACATCTAGGTAGTCGATGTCGTCTTGCAGGCGTCGCTGCTCGCGGCGTTCTTCGATCGCGCGACGAATCTCCAGAGAGCGCGCGCTCTGTTCTTTACTGCTCAGTTCCACCACCGCGTCTATGTCTTCCTCCGCCTCCCCATCCGCATCCGCGTCGCCGTCAAGCTCGTCGATATCGGCCACGCTCTCATCGTCTTCCTGCGCGGCAAACTCGTCCTCTTCTTCGAGTTCGCCCTCTTCTCCCTGCTGGACTTCGTCGTCAGTAGTGTCGTCATCCCGTGCAGTCAACTCGATCCCCCGAACGTCTTCTGCGTAAACAAAGATCAACCGTCTCAAGCCGTGTTTTTACGGTGTCTACCGCACCTCGTCAAGAAGCGTAAACAAGATTTTGGTGGGTTCTGCGCAGCTGTGCCTGGAACGGCGCGTCCGGCAGATCGATTTGCACAAACACTGGACCAACCATGCGCCGCGCTGGTGCGACAACTTGACGATCCCGGTCTTGCCGCACGGCAGCAGCTCTGCAATAGTGCTGGCACCACACCGATCAAAGCCTGAAGCGACTACCATGCAACCGCTCGAAACCGACGCTCCCTTGATCGTCTATATCGATGTTAAAAGTCCGTACGCATTCATCGCCATAGAGCCTACCCTCGCCCTGGAGCAACGTCTGGGAACGGCTTTTGACTGGCGCGGACTGACCCTAGACATCCCCAGCTACCTCGGGTCCGCGCGTAAGAAAGCCGGCAAGGTTGTGGCAAGCAATCGCACACAAAGCCAGTGGAGCGGCGTAAAGTACGCCTACATGGACGCTCGTCGCTACGCCGAGCGCCAAGGGCACAAGCTCTACGGCACCGAGAAGATATGGGATTCGAGCCTGGCCAGCATCGCCATCAACTGGGTGATGCAGAACAGTCGGGCGCACTTGGGTGACTTTCTACAGACGATCTACCCACCCTTCTGGCGGCGCGAGCTGGACATCGAAGACCTGGCCGTGGTGACCAGCGTGCTGGATCAGGCCGGTTGCAAGACAAGCGGATTTGCAGACTACGCGCAGGGGGCCGGTCGCGAGCTGCACGATCAGCTGAACGCCCAACTGCATGACGCAGGCATCTTCGGGGTGCCAAGCTATGTTTTTGATGATCAGATTCTCTTCGGGCGCGAGCATCTGCCCTACGTCGAATGGGCGCTGGGTGGACGCCAGGGACCCGCGCCGGATATCGCCTACCCGCTATGAGCGACATCGACTTCTATTTTGACTTCAAGTGCCCCGCCAGCTACCTCGCGTTCGGGCCCACCCTCGCACTTTCACAGGCATCGGGGGTGCGCGTTCACTGGCGTCCGTATCTGTCCAGACAACGCCCAGTCCCCGAGCGCGTGGCCAACGAGGACAAAACCCAACGCCACTTTCGGGTCCGCGCCGAATACCGCCGCCGCACCCACCTGCACTACGCTGCCCTCCGGGGCATACCCATGGCGTTCCCCGAGCCTCTAGGAGACAGTGAGGCTGCGCTGCTGGCGCTGGCCAGCCAGGAGTTTATCGACCCACAGCTGATCGAAACGGGTTTTCATGCCTACTGGGTGACCCATCTCGATCTCGATGATCCCGACACGGTGGCTCGGTTGTTCGACATCGATAACGACGCACAGTCGCGCGGTGCCGAGCAGCTCGCGCAGATTCGCGCGACGGCGGATGCGGCCAAGGTGGTGGAGGCGCCGAGCTATGTCCTCGGCGAACAGCTTTTTATGGGACGCGAACATCTCCCGTGGATACAGGCGGAGCTTGGCCTGGCCTAGGGGGTGGCGGACGGCCTCGAAGGGCGCAATACGGCGGCTAAGATTTAGCCGGCAAACGCACCACGCTGCGATCCGGAGAACCGCGCACTTCATAGCTGGCATCCGCAGCTACCTCACCGTCCAAATGCGCCGACACGGCAACCACCACCGCACTGCGACCTCCCAACTGCAGCGTCACGTTCTGCGCACGCAGCTCGGCGGCTTGCAGTTGCGATTGTCCTAGACCGTCCACCCGCATGTCATTCACATCGCCGGACGCGACCATTCGCGCACTCCCCGCGATGCGCAGCAGCATCTCATCCGCAAGCACATCATCGAGGTGCACCTGAGCCTGGCCCGCGGCGCGGGCTTCGAGCACACCGCCTTGAACCCGGGACAGCGACAGCCGGGAATCGCCGTATGCGCTGACCCGCTCGAGTTGCCAGGCGGGCTGCTCAGTGCGCGCTCCGTCCCGCACCTCAGCTTTGCCGAGCAGGCGTAGGCTTGCCAGGCGTGGACAGCGCAGCCGCAGTTCCAGGCCGGGCTGTGCGCCCTGCAGTTGCAGTTCTCCCGGCTGATCCTGGGTCAGGGTGAGGGCATCGATCTGGGCGCGGGTGCCGGTTGCCTCCAGGCCAGCCGGTTCGCCGTGCTCGAGGCGCACCCGCAACGGTCCGGCGATCTGGACCTGCTCACAACCGATCACTCTGAGCGCTCGGGTTTCCAGGGCGTCTTGCGCTTCCTGTGCACACGCACCCAGCAGCAGGACCGACAGCAAAGAGGAAAGCCGGCGCATAGCTGCTCAGCTCAGGGACACAAACTCTACCTGATTGCCGTCCGGGTCCTCGACGATGCCGATGGTGACCCCAGGACGCACCTCGGTCACCGGCACCGTGATCGGCGCCCCCGAGGCCTCACATGCGGCCATGATCTCGGTGAGGTTGTTGACCCGCATCGTCCAGTAGCGCAGCCCGGTAGCATTGGCAATGGGCCCAGGCGGCGGTGCCCCGGGCGCGCCCGGATCCGGGATGACAATCTTGATCAGGCTGTCACCGCAGAGCAGGCGGATCATTTTGCCCCCCATCGGGAACGGTGTGCTCGGCTCTTCCTCGAAGCCCAGAACACCTTTGTAGAACTCGACCATCGCATCGCCGTTGTTGGTCACGATGCCGAGATCGATGGCGTCTTTAGCTAATTCAACACCCATGTTTGACTCCTTTTATGCAGATGTGTGCGTCGGCTCAGCCGAGAGCGGCATTCCATTCGTCGACCTGGGGGATACCCGCCAGAAAGGCCTCCGCGTCCCCTTCTATGGTCAGGCTGTTGATCGTATCGCCTTGCGCAATGGCATTCACCACGTCCTGGTCCGCATCCCTCTGCACGCTGCCGAAAATTGTGTGGGCATCGTCCAGCCAGGGTGTGGCGACATGGGTGATAAAAAATTGTGAGCCGTTGGTGCCGGGGCCAGCGTTGGCCATGGACAGCTTGCCCGGTCCGTCGTGACGCAGGCCGGGCACAAACTCGTCACCGAACTGGTAGCCGGGACCGCCGGTACCTGTACCCAATGGACACCCACCCTGGATCATGAAATCGGCGATCACCCGATGAAAATTCAGCCCGTTGTAATACCCGCGTCGAGCGAGGTTAACGAAATTGGCCACGGTGACCGGAGTCTGCTCGGGATACAGGTCGGCTTTGATGGTGCCTTTAGAAGTGTCGAACACAGCGACTAGCGACATGATGTCTCCTTATGCGGATAAGAAAATGGAGTATCTACTGCCATCCGCCCAGCAGTGCTCCCATGATTATACTGTAGACCACGCGATAACCGGACTGGATGAGGAACAGGCGCATTCCCCAGCCACAAAAGGCGGTATCGGAGGCCATGGCCGTGGCGATGAAGCCGAAGCCGACCAGCGTGCCGAGCAGCGCACCACCGGTTGTGGTGGTGATCCCCAGGCCTTGGATCAGATACGCTAGCGCCACGGCGGTTAACAAGGCGGTGAAAAAACTGATGATGAAGGGTGCCGGCGTGGGTTCTATGTCCTCTTCGGTTTTACCCATGGCGGCGATCCAGGCTTTGCCGAACACTGGGCCGTACCACAAGCCGCCCAGGACAAAGGCGAGGATCGTTGCAACCAATATCGCCCACCAGTTGAAGATCTCCATCGCTCGCTCCTTTAAGTTTTTTGTTGTCGTTTCGCCTTAGGATTTGTGTGGTTTCGCACGGCTTAAGCCCACGATCCCAGGCCGCGCCTCAGAGCTCGATCGCCTCGCCAAAACCGTCAGCAAAGCAAAGCTTTTCGACTCCGCGCCGTGAGATCGGGCCATGCCCACCTCGGACCGGATAGCCAATCGGCATCACCGCACACGTATACCAATCATCGGGGATGTCCAGAATGGACTTCATCGCATCTTCGTCGTAGCACAACAAGGTAGTCAACGTACATCCGATGCCTTCGCTCACACAAGCCAACATCGCGTTCTGCAGCGCGGGGTACACGCTACCCCCGCCAACCACGGAGGGTCGGCCGAGATCGGCATCGGTGATCGCCATATTGTCCGGGTTGAAGCAGAACACCAGGATCGCCGGGGCCTCACCCATGTGTTCACCGAGATGATCGCAGGCATCGAGCATACGCTCGCGTTTGCCTCGCATCTCTCCTTTGTAGAAATCGAGATTCGCCCGCGCATTGGCACCGTAGGTCGCCCACTGGGGACGATAGAGATCGCCGATCGCGCGGCGTTTGTCCGCATCACGCACCACCACGATGCGCCAGGGTTGGACGTTGCCACCGCTCGGCGCCCAAGCGGCCGCCTGGAGGATGCGACGTAGCACGTCATCGGGAATCGGATCCGGACGCAGGCGGCGCACGGCGCGCAGCGTACTCATCGCCTCGTAGAGCGGCAGGCTCGCTGTGTCGTTCATGATTGGCGCCCTACTGATTCAACGCGAGAAAATCGGCGAACTGCGACATCGCGGCATCGCGCGCGGCGCCCTCTTTCCAGCTCTCGATAAACGTGACGTTCGGCGCGGTGCTCGCCACGAGTTGTGACGACGCAGACGGGTGATAGACGTCATTCCCCATCAACACCAACAAAGGCGTGGTTACCGAGCCGACGAAGTCAACATCGAGATTAAAGAACGGCTTCTGCGCCCCGAACATATTGGCGCGAAACTGCGCCCAGTCGCCTTCTGTTAGATCCGGAAAGTCGGATTTGAGGGCATCCGCCCAGGCATCGAACATCGCAAAAAATTCAGCTTCGTTATTGTCACGCCCGATGGTTTGAAACAAGGTGGCGGACAGGACCCGTTCGGGCGCCTGTTCGATCAAACCCAGCGCATAAGGTCCACCAATGCACATTCCTGCAACATGAAAACGCTCTATGCCGAGGTGGTCCATCAAGCCGAGCTGATCGGCCGCAAAAGTATGCCAGCCATCCTGGGCGCTAATCGGACCGGTGGAAGCCCCGGCGTTACGCTGATCCATGGCGATGACGCGGTGACTTTCTGCCAATTGGTCGCGTGGGTCCCAGGGCGTTGAATCCCAGAACGGGATAGCAGATTTCATGCCACCTGGCGCGATCAGCAATATCGCTGGCGCGTCGTTGCCGTTGTCTTCATAGTTGATGGCCACATCGCCATGGGTGAACGTTGGCATGTCTTCCTCCCTCTCAAGGTGTTGGATCGCAAATTAACTCAGCGCGCGCAGTGCCCGCCGTCGATGGTGATCACGGTGCCTGTGGTATTCGCGGACAGATCGCTGGCCAGAAAGGCCACCATATCACCAATATGTTCGGGTTGTCCCGGCGGGAAGTTCGGGTCCCACATCTCCTGCCAGCGCTCGGCATCGCCAAACTTTTTGGCCGCAAAGCGCCGCTGCATGCTCTCCAGGCGTTCGGTGACAATCTGCCCCGGATTCACTCCGACAACCCGTATATTGTCTTTGCGCGATATCCCTCCCATGGCACGAGTCAACGCCATCAGGGCCCCATTGCCACCCGCGCCAGCGGCATAGCCGGCGCTGGGTCGTTCACCCCCGGCGCCGATCACGTTGATGATCACGCCCCCTCGTCCGCGCATCGCCTCATATATGTGGCGGCACATGTTGATGTAGCCGAACACCTTTAGATCCCAGGCCTCCCGCCAGGTCGCCTCGTCGACATCCGCCAGGCTACCGCCGGGAATCGCACCGGCATTGTTGACCAGGATATCGAGATCACCATGCGCGTGGCAGAGGTCGGCGACCGTATCTGAATTCGAGAGGTCGGCGCTGATGTAATGCACAGCACCGTTGGTCGAAGCACGCAGCTCATCGGCCGCCGTGCTTAACACCATCTCATCCCGCGCCACGAGCGTCACCTCACAGCCCTCTTGCAAAAGACGTCGGGCACACGCCAGGCCGATGCCTTTGGAGCCTCCCGTGACCAGCGCTCGCTTGCCCTGTATACCCAAATCCATATTCGCTCCTCAAGGACACTTCAACTCGGCAGTATCGATCCGCCTAGCGCGGTCGATCAAGTGCTTTCATGCGCCGCAGGCGTTGGCACCGTGCCAAGGCCTTTGCCTATAATGCGCGGATGACATTTCCCACCATCGACCTACAGACCCCGAATGCCGACGCCTTGCGAAACGCTTGTCAGGAGTGGGGATTTTTCGCCTTGCGCGGCCATGGTGTGCCGGCCGACCTGCTCGCTGACGCGGAGCGCGAGATTCACGCGTTCTTTGCCTTGTCAGCGCAGGAGAAGAATCGTATCCGGCGTTCCGCACAGAACAGCTGGGGATACTACGACGCGGAACTCACCAAGAACCGACGCGACTGGAAAGAGATCTTCGACCTGGGTGCGCCCGCCACCTTCGGACCGCTCGCGGGCGCGACCCCGCAATGGCCGGATGCCCCCGGCTTTCGCGTCTCGATCGACAGCCTGCGCACTCACCTGCACCGGGTCGCACTCGAAGTTACCGACGCAATTGTCGCGACCATCGATCCACAGGCCCAGGTGCGCACTGCCTTTGCCGATCACAGCAGCTTCCTGCGCGTGAACTTCTACCCGCCGTGCCCGAACCCTGCCCCGGCCGACGCCGACTTTGTGCCCACAGAGGGCGAGCTGGGTATCAGCCATCACACCGATGCTGGTGCGGTCACCGTCTTGTGGCAGGACGACCAACCGGGTTTGCAGATGTACAGAAACGGCGCCTGGCAACTGGTGGAGTCAGACCCGGACGAGCTGATCATCAACATCGGGGATATCGTGCAGGTTTGGTCCAACGATGCCTACCGCGCACCGTTACACCGCGTGTTGGCCAACGACAGCAAGGCGCGCTACAGCATCCCGTACTTCCTGAATCCGGACTACGCCTACGTCTATGCACCGCTGGGTACCGCCACACCACGCTATCGCGGCATCAACTGGGGTGAGTTTCGCGCCGGTCGCAGCGCCGGCGACTACGCGGACGTCGGAGAGGAGATTCAGATCAGCCAGTATCGGATTGCGGCTGACGTCTAAGACGCGGCAGCAATCAAGCCGGTTTATCGAAAGTATGGGACGTCGCATAGCGCCTTCACCTGACGTTTCAGCTATCGCCAAGTTTTAGAAAGGACCGTGGCGGGCGCGACACCCACCTGTCTACAAACCGGCCCTCTATACACAGGGCCAGTCGTGCATCCGCACTGGCTAGATCGGGTGCAGCTTGACCCGCATCTCCAGGAACCCGTGCACAAAGTTGGAGGGTACACGCGTCGGCTCTTCGAGGACCTCGATGAAGTGGAAGCGCTTCTGAATCTCTTCCCACAGAATCCGCAGTTGCATCTCCGCCAAACGATTCCCCATGCAGCGATGAACACCAAAGCCGAAGGACAGGTGCTGACGTGCCCGCTTGCGATCGATGATGAACTCATTGGGATTTTCGATCGCCCGTTCATCGCGATTCCCGGAGGCATACCACATCACCACCTTGTCACCAGCTTTGATCTGCTGCCCGCCCAGCTCGTAGTCCTCATTCGCGGTGCGACGCATGTGGGCCAGAGGGGTCACCCAGCGGATGATCTCGGAAACCATGTTGGGAATGATCGCCGGATTGTTGCGCAGCTTCGCATACTCACCCGGATTTTCGTTGAGCGCCAATACCCCACCAGTGATGGAGTTGCGGGTGGTATCGTTGCCGCCGACGATAAGCAGTACCAGATTGCCCAGGTACTCCATAGGCTCCATATCTTTGGTGGCCTCACCCCGGGCTAGCATCGACACCAGATCGTTGCCGGCCTGGCCGTTCTCGGCCCGCTCGTGCCACAGCCGGGTGAAGTATTCCAAGCATTCGAACAGCTCTTCGCGGCGCTGCTCCTCAGATTCGACCACCCCGGTCTCAGGACTGCCAGTTGCAACGTCTGACCAGCGGGTCAGTTTGCGCCGGTCCTCGAACGGGAAGTCAAACAAGGTGGCCAACATCTGCGTGGTCAGCTCGATGGAAACGCGATCTACCCAATCGAAGGGCTCGCCCACCGGCAACCCATCCAGGATCGTCTGCACCCGAGAGCGGATGGTGCCTTCCAGCGCTTTGAGGTTGGACGGCGCGACCACACCCTGCACGGTCTTGCGTTGATCGTCATGTTTGGGTGGGTCCATGGCGATAAACATCGGCAGCGTGAAGTCTTCTTCGGGATCGTCGATGACAATCGCCGGGTCGGAGGAGAATACCGCCCAGTTATTCTCCACTTCCATGATGTGCTCATAGCGGGTCAGAGACCAGTACGGGCCCGACTCACTCTCTGGACAGAAGTGTACCGGCGCTTCGTTACGCAGGCGTTCGAAGAAGGCCCACTTCTTGTTCTCCGCCCAGAGTTCACGCTGGGAAACGTCGATGTCCGCTACGGGTACGGTAGCGGGATCCAGGTCGATCATACGCGGGGTGATTGATTCAGCCATCAGAATTGGAACTCCGGCAGATTGACGACCAGACCATCCAGCTCTTCAGAGACGTCGATCTGACAGGCCAGGCGCGAGTTGCCCTGACGCTCGGGGTTAAGATCGAGCATGGACTCTTCCGTATCATCCGGCTCACCCACCTTGGCAACCCAAGCCTCATCGACCATGACATGGCAGGTTGCACACGAGCACTCACCACCGCAGTCCGCGTCGATGCCAGGCACCAGATTGTCCAGCGCGATATGCATGATCGTCGTGCCTTCCGAGGCTTCGACCTCGTGCTCCGTACCGTCATGCTCGATAAAGGTGATTTTTGCCATCTCGTCCTCTTACCCTCTCTTAATCGATCTTATGCTTTTTGTATAAAATTCAATCGCTTAACATTGAATCTTACAATTTATTTTATTCAAGTTGTTTAACTGAAATGTAATGCGCGATCGAACCTGTTCCAGAGCCACAGAATCGGGCGTTAGACGAAGGCATCGCCATGCGCACGCCGTCAGATTGGAGACTCACGTTACCCAATACCAACGCCCCAGGCAACCGCTACACCTGGCCCACTAAGCCATTGATTTGTTTGGCTAAATTGATGTCGCGTTCGGTTACGGTGTTGCTTGCATCGTGGCTGGTAAGACGAATATCTACACGATTGTAGACATTGGACCACTCCGGATGGTGGTCCATCGCCTCAGCCAACAGAGCCACTTGCGTCATGAAGCCAAACGCCTGGACAAAGTTGTCGAACGTAAACGTGCGGTGCAGGGCATCATCCGCGTGCTGCCAGTCAACGGGTACTTGCATGGAACATCTCCTCAACAGGCGAAAGTGTTTACCCAACGAGCCACATGCACACCCGGCTGATTTCCAGACGCTTGCGCCTCGCGGTGCGCCAGGCAAGCGATACAGCGAACGCACGCGATGGTATGGGTAAAAGGAAGTGGTGGAGCCAGGGAGGATCGAACTCCCGACCTCGTGAATGCCATTCACGCGCTCTCCCAGCTGAGCTATGGCCCCAAAAATTGAGGGCGAGATACTAGGGATGTGGTTACCTGGTGTCAATAACCGGGCTTACTTGCAGCCGAACGCGGTCATACACGCACAGCAATTTCGCGCCTATGCCGGTGGTCGATACACTTTATCCAGCCGTTTGCGCTCCTTCCCCGACAAGCCCATTACGTCAAGAGCGTCGCGCAATCGGGCGCGGGTGAGATCAGCACCCAGAAAAGCCATCGAATCGAACAGCGGCAACGACACCGACCGACCGCTGATCGCGATGAACAAGGGTGCCAGGAAATCGCGGAATTTAAGCTCCAACTGCCCCGCCCGCTGCTGGCAGACCGCCAGGAGACGCTCGCTGCACCAGTCGCGCTCGATGTCCAAGTCTGCCAAAACGTGGTGCAGAATCTGCACCACCGCAGCACGCTCGAGTTGTTTGAACTCGAAGTCTTCCACGCTCAGCGGACGACGCGCACCGAGCAGGTAATCCGCCAGCGGGACCAGATCCGAGAGTCGCTCGACACGCTCCTGGGCCATGCTCACCAGCGGCGCCAGGCGTTCGGGGTTCAGTATCCAGGTCTGCACCCGCGCCGCGAAGGCGTCCGCGTCGAGGGCACGCAGATATTGACCGTTCATCCATGCGAGTTTGGTCTGATCGAACACCGGCCCGCGCACGGAGATGCGTTGGATGTCGAACTGCGCCACCATGTCTTGCAGGCTGAAGATCTCGCGCTCATCCGGCATCGACCAGCCCATCAAGGCCAGGTAGTTCAACAACGCTTCGGGCAGATAACCTGCATCGCGATAGTAGTGGACGCTGGTCGGGTTCTTGCGCTTTGACAGCTTGCTCTGATCCGGATTGCGCAGCAGCGGCAGATGCACCATGACCGGCATCTCCCAGCCCAGATACTCGAATAACAGCTTGTGCTTGGGGACGGAGTTGATCCACTCCTCGCCCCGCAGGACGTGACTGATTTGCATCAGATGATCATCGACCACCACTGCAAAGTGATAAGTGGGCATGCCATCGGCCTTGATCAACACCTGCATATCGACCTGCTGGTAGGGTATGCGAACCTCCCCGCGCAACAGGTCTTCAAACACGCAATCGCCCTCTTCTGGCACCACCATGCGTATTACATGCTCATCGCCCCGTTGCAGGCGGGCCTGAACATCCTCTGGCGTGAGTTGCAGACAATGCCCGTCGTAACGCGTGGTCTGTTTGGCCGCTTGTTGCTCGGCCCGGATCTGATCTAGTCGTTCTTTGCTACAGAAACAGTGAAAGGCCTTGCCGCTATCCAGCAGCGGCTGGATATGCTCAGCATAAAGAGCACGCCGGTCGCTCTGCCGGTACGGGCCATGCGGTCCACCCACATCCGCACCCTCATCCCAATCGATGCCGAGCCATTCGAGCGCCGAGAAGATCGCCGCCTCTGAAGACGCGGTGCTGCGCGCCTGGTCCGTATCTTCGATACGAACAATGAATTGACCACCGTGAGATTTGGCGAAGGCCCAGTTGAACAAGGCCATATAAGCCGTACCCACGTGGGGATCCCCCGTGGGTGACGGCGCAATGCGAGTTCGAATTGTCATGCGGTAGGATTGAGCGAGTGGCTAAAAACCCATTTTAACCACATCTTGAGGAATGAGCGGATAAGAAATGCCCGCCCACTTCTGCACCACGCGTATAACCTGACAGGCATAGCCAAATTCGTTGTCATACCACACGTACAGGACCGCGCGGTTGTCGTTGACGATGGTGGCTTCGCCATCGACGATGCACGCATGGCGGTTACCCACCAGGTCGGATGAGACCATATCCGGTGAGGTGGTGTAGTCGATCTGTCGCTGCAGATCGCTGTGCAGGCTCACATCGCGCAGGAACTTGCTGAGGTCTTCCTCAGATGTGGTTCTGCCCAAGGTCAGGTTGAGAATCGCCAGCGAGACGTTTGGCGTCGGCACGCGGATAGCATTGCCGGTGAGCTTGCCTTCCAATCCGGGCAACAAACGTACGACCGCAGATGAGGCACCCGTTTCCGTGATCACCATATTCAGCGGCGCGCCACGGCCGCGTCGGTTTTTCTTGTGATAATTGTCGATCAGGTTCTGATCGTTGGTATACGCATGCACGGTCTCCATGTGACCATGCTCGATGCCGAATTCATCATCCATCACCTTCAACACCGGTACGATCGCGTTGGTCGTACAGCTCGCTGCGGCCAAGATCGAATCATCCATGCTGATGTCGCTCGAGTTGACACCCGAGACGATGTTCTTGATCGCACCCTTACCCGGGGCGGTGAGAACGACCTTGGCTGCGCCTTTGGCCTTCAGGTGTTCGCCGAGACCATCCGCATCGCGCCACGCGCCGGTGTTGTCGATGATCACCGCGTTGGTGATGCCATAGCTTTCGTAGTCCACCTCTGCCGGACTGCCGGCGTAGATCACGTGGATAACGTTGCCATTCGCGATGATGCAGCTGTTTTCCTCGTCGACCCGGATCGTACCCTGGAAGCTACCGTGCACCGAATCTCTGCGCATGAGACTCGCACGCTTGATCAGATCGTCATCACTACCCTTGCGGACGACGATCGCGCGCAGGCGCAACTGCTGGCCGCTGCCGGTTTTTTCGACCAACAAGCGCGCCAACAGGCGACCGATACGGCCGAATCCGTACAGCACGATGTCCTGGGGTTGCGGCAAGGGCGGCTGGTTCATGCCCACCACCGCACTACACTCGCGCCGCACAAAATCATCGGCTCCGTTAGCCGCGCCCGCCTCGACTTCCTCCATAAATTTGGTGGCCAGCTTACCCACATCGATGTGGCTGGGACCGAGATCCAGTTTCGCCATCGCCTCGAGGATCGGATAGCTCTCAAACTCCGACAATTCGTTTTGCGCGATCTGGCGCACATAACGGTGGGTCTTCATGATTTGAGTCACGCTCTGGTTGTACAGCGCCCGGCCGTAGCAGTAAGTGACCACGTTGGCGCGATACAAACGGCCAATAAGGGGGATCATCGCTTCAGCCAGCGCTTCGCGTTCTTTCCAATCGGGGAAGTAGTCTTCCAGACTAGGTAGTGCCACGTCGTATCCTCGTGTTTCTCATTAGGGGGCAAATTTTTGCGGCGCCATTATAGGACGTGTCGCATCACCCGCAACCGAACCGTGCACAAATTTCGAGAACCCGCGGAGTGCGTAATTATGTGCGGCGTACTAGATACACAATGTAAACGTTTACCAATAAGCGTTATGTCTTAATGCGGGTAAATAAAATGGTCGTGAGTAAGGCCTGAACAGCCTGCGCACCACGGGCCACGAGCGCTGGGTAACGTCAACCCATCGATTGCGGGAAGCGCGACGAAGCGGGTATCAGCGCCGGAAACTCCCCCCAGCACCCATAGGTCCGCTGTCAGCGGAAGCTTTCGTTGATGGCGGCCAGGGCGTCGTTGCCCGGACACAACTGCTCCTCGGTCAGTTCGTTCAACGGCCGGGCTACCGTGTCGAGCACGTCGTGACAGTCTTTGGCATCCGGATCCATGTAGAGCAGTCCGGTCACCACCTCACCTTCGGACTGCTTGCGCTGCACGTAGCTCAACGCACCCACCCGATCGTGAGGGTCATAATCGTCGTCGAGCTTGAAGAGTTTCAGAGTCGAACCATCCGGCATCGCGACGTCCTGGCCTGTGCCCGGCTCATAGTCGGTGGTGATCTCTGCGTGCTCGGCGATGTAGTCCGCGTTGACGACGTTACGGCCAAACTCGCGGATGTGCTCGTAGCTCTTGGTGGAGCCGTTGTGGTTGTTGAAGGCAACACAGGGCGAGATCACGTCGATGAAGGCCATACCCTTGTGCATCAGGCCCGCCTTGATCAGCGGCACCAATTGCCGTTTATCGCCGGAGAAACTGCGCGCGACAAAGCTCGCGCCTACCTGCAACGCTATGCTAGCAAGGTCGATGGGCTCGTAGAGATTAGGCAGCCCTTTCTTCGACGTGGAACCCAAATCGTTCGTCGCCGAAAACTGCCCCTTGGTCAAGCCATAGGTGCCGTTGTTGTCGACGATATAGAGCATGTTGATGCGCCGCCGCACGATGTGCGCAAACTGCCCCATGCCGATCGATGCACTGTCCCCGTCTCCGGATACGCCGATGCAATACAGATCGCGATTGGCCAGGTTAGCACCGGTGATGACACTGGGCATACGCCCGTGCACCGAGTTGAAGCCGTGCGACTTGTTGAGGAAGTAGCTGGGGGTCTTGGAAGAGCAGCCGATACCAGAGACTTTGGCGAAACGATGTGGCGGCAACGACAATTCCGCGCACGCCTGGACGATCGCGGCGCTGACAGAATCGTGGCCGCAGCCCGCACACAAGGTCGACACCGAACCTTCGTAGTCCCGCCGGGTCAGACCGATCTCGTTGAGCGGCAATCGCGGGTGATGGGTCTTGGGTTTAACAACAAAAGTCACGAGCTCACCTCCGCCACTTTGGACAGCTTGTTTTCAGCGTAGTAGTCGGCGATCGCCGCACCGATGAAGTCGGCCGAGATGGACAGGCCTGCATAGTAGGTGATGCTCGCCAGACGCTTGGGATCAACTTCCAGTTCGTTGATCAGCAGGGTCCGCATTTGCGCATCCCGATTCTGCTCGATGACAAACACGAGTTCGTGGTCCGCCACAAACTGCTCGACCTCATCGCCGAACGGGAAAGCACGCAAACGACAAGTATCGAGTTGTATACCTTGTTCTGCGAGGCCGTCCAACGCTTCGGGCATCGGCAGCGCGGTGGTGCCGAAGTAGATCACGCCGACAGGGCCGCGGCCGGTGTCGATTTCGGCCTGGGGCACCAATTTGCGCGCGGTCTGCCACTTGAGCAGCAGGCGCTCCATGTTGCGCTCATAAACTTCAGGCGATTCGGTATATGCAGCAAACTCATCCCGCGACGTCCCCCGGGTGAAGAACGCGCCTTTTTCGGGATGGGTACCGGGCAACGTGCGATAGCCGATGCCGTCCCCATCCACATCGAGGTAGCGACCGAACACCTCAACTTCATCGAGTTGCTTGGCATCGAGCACTTTGCCGCGATCATACTGGCGTTCGTCATCCCAGACGAAGGGTTCGCTGAGATTGTCGTTCATCCCCAGCTCCAGGTCGCTCAGCACGATGATCGGGGTTTGCAGCCGGTCGGCCAGATCCAGCGCCTGGGCACCAAAGTCGAAACACTCCTTGGGTGTTGATGGAAACAACACCGGATGCCGGGTGTCGCCGTGCGACGCATATGCGGAGGAGAGAATATCGCTCTGCTGGGTTCGGGTGGGCATCCCGGTGGATGGTCCGGAACGTTGGATATCCCAGAGCACCGCGGGCAGCTCTGCAAAATAGGCCAGGCCTAGGAATTCGGACATCAACGACACGCCGGGGCCGCTGGTCGCGGTGAACGAACGCGCACCGTTCCAGGCCGCACCGATGACAATGCCGATGGCCGCCAGTTCATCCTCCGCCTGCATGATGGCAAAATTGCGCTGGCCGGTTTCCGGATCGATGCGTAGCTTGTTGGCATGTTGTTCGAACGCCTCGGCCACCGAGGTGGACGGCGTGATCGGATACCAGGCGCACACGGAAGCGCCGCCGTAAATCGAACCCAACGCGGCTGCGGCATTGCCGTCGATCATGATCCGGTCGCCGACCTGATCGGACCGCCGTACTTGCAGCGGTAGTGGCGCGTCCAGATATTCATAGGCGTATTGTCGGCCGATCTCCAGCGCCTCGATGTTGGGCGCGATCAACGCATCTTTGCCTTTGTACTGGGTGGACACCATACCGGTGATCACCTCAAACTCGATATTCAACAAGCCTGCCAACGCACCGAGATAGGTAATGTTCTTGAACAGGCTGCGCTGTTTCGGATCGGTGAAGACCGGCAGCAGCATGGTCGATATCGGGAAGCCGATCTCAACGATGTCATCCCGGCGCAGGGTTTTGGCCAGCGGCTTGGAATTGTCGTACAGCAGGTAGCCACCGGGGCGCACGCTCGCGACGTCTTCGACCAGGGTCTCGGCGTTCATCGCCACCATGATGTCGACCCCTTCGCGCCGCCCGAGATAGCCTTTCTCGCTTACGCGCACCTCAAACCAGGTGGGTAACCCCTGGATATTCGAAGGGAAGATATTGCGGGTCGCCACCGGGATCCCCATGCGGAACAGCGCCTTGGCAAACATCCCATTGGCGCTGGCGGAGCCGGAGCCGTTCACGTTGGCGAAACGGATCACAAAGTCGTTGTAGGTGATGTTCATGAGGCGGCCTCCGCAAAAGAACCGAGCTGCGGCACGTGAACCACGCTGCGCTGCATGTCCCAGGCGTTGGTCGGACAGCGCTCGGCACACAGACCGCAGTGAAGGCACACATCTTCGTCCTTGACCATCACCCGCCCGGTAGACAGGTCGGCAGAGACGTAGAGATCTTGATCGGTATTGAAAGCGGGCGCGGTCAGATCCATGCGCAGCGCATCTTCCTCGCTATTGGGGGTGAAGGTGATGCAATCCATGGGACAGATATCGACGCACGCATCACATTCGATGCACAGGTTTTCAGTGAACACGGTCTGCACATCACAATTCAGACAGCGCTGGGCCTCGGCCGAGCCGAGCATCTCATCAAAGCCGAGTTCTACCTCCACCCGCACGTTGCCGAGCGCGGTGTCGTTCTCGACCAGCGGCACCAGGTTGCGCGCCGCCGGATCGTGCTCGGAGTCGTAAGCCCACTCGTGGACCCCCATCTTGGTGGAGATCAGGTTGACCCCCTGAGGTGGGCGGTCTTTTTTCAGGTCCTTACCCTGCAGCATGAGATGAATGCTGATCGCAGCCTGGTGGGCGTGCGCTGAGGCCCAGATGATGTTCTCGGGACCAAACGCGCTGTCGCCACCGAAAAACACCTTGGGGTGGGTGGATTGCAGCGTCACTTCATCCAGCACCGGGCAATCCCACTTGTCGAATTCCATCCCCAGATCCCGCTCGATCCAAGGGCAGTGGTTGTCTTGGCCGATGGCCATCAGCACATGGTCACACTCGATGAAGACATCTTCTTCGCCGGTGGGTACATACTTCAGGCGTCCATCTTCGCCTTTGACCGGCTCGACACACTCGAACAAGATCCCCTTTAGCTTGCCGTTCTCGTGCACAAACTGTTTGGGCGGTCGATTGTTGATGATCGGAATACCCTCACGCATGGCATCCTCTTTTTCCCATTCCGAGGCTTTCATCACCTCAAACGCGGAGCGCACAACCACCTTCACCGATTCCGCGCCCAGCCGCAGCGAGGTGCGGCAGCAGTCCATGGCGGTGTTACCGCCACCCATGACGATCACCTTGCCTTCGATCTTATCCGTGTGCCCGAACGCCACGCTCGACAGCCAATCGATGCCGATGTGGATATAGTCGTCAACCTCCTCCCGGCCGGGCAGGTCCAAGTCGCGACCACGCGGCGCGCCGGTACCGATGAAATACGCATCGAAGTCCATATCCAGCATCGCTTTCATGCTGGTGATCTCGTGGCCGAAGTGGCACTCGACGCCCATGTCGAGGATTTGATTCACCTCCTCTTCCAGCACCTCGATCGGCAGGCGGAAGGCGGGTATCTGGCTGCGCATCATGCCGCCACCTTCCGGATCTTTTTCGAACAGGTGAACCTCGTAGCCGAATGGCAGCAGATCCCTCGCCACCGCGAGCGACGCCGGTCCGGCACCGATCAGCGCGACCCGCTGGCCGTTCTTACGCGTGGGCACGCGGGGCATGAACGCGGAGATGTCGCCCTTGTGATCAGCCGCGACACGCTTCAGGCGACATATCGCCACCGGTTTTTCTTCGGTGCGCACGCGCCGACAGGCGGGTTCACACGGCCGGTCGCACGTGCGCCCCAGGACCCCGGGAAAGACATTGCTGTCCCAGTTGAGCATATAGGCTTCGGTATAGCGTTCCTGAGCGATCAGGCGAATGTACTCAGGCACCGGCGTATGCGCCGGACACGCGTACTGGCAATCGACGACCTTGTGGAAATATTCCGGATCGTGAATATCTGTGGCTTGCATGATGACTAAGGACCCGCATCGCAAGCGGCCTGCGGAACCACAAGGGTGTGCACCCTATCCCGCAACCGTACGATCTTCGACGCAGGCCCCAATTCCTCCCGTCACTTCGTATTGTCTTGTCAAGGTGGCTCTGTGCGGCGGGCGTTTCAGCCACGCTGTCTTATGCAGCACATTGTGCGTGTTGTGCGCGATATTGCGTGTTACACCGCGACGCTGCGTGCGACAGCATCTCCCGAAAGATCGGATGTGGCAGGTTTACTACCTCACGCCCGCATGAACCAACCGGTTGGTCACTCCTCAAATTTGTCTATCGACGGCGCCCGCTCCGGTCTTACCATTGGGTAACGTGCCATTGGGTAACGTGCCATTGGGTAATGCGCAATCGCTCCATCAGTAAACCCGGGCTGAGCAAGAAAATGTGAACGTCCGCAGCGCGCTAACGGCTGACGACGCCCTGTGCTGACTGCGCTGTTGAACACGGCCAATACAGAAGCGGCTCGACGGCCACGTGCGTTTCGATTTCTTGGAGCACCCGAACCACACTTTAGCCCCAACGATGCGCAAGTACCAGCCCCAAAAATCCTTGCGGATCAACGCGCAACGCAGCTATTCACAGTTTATCCACAGCCCAATTCAGGCGTCGCAGAAGGTCCGTGCCCAACAATCCATCCAACCCCGCCAGTTCCACCGGTAACTCCACCACGGTCACTTCGCGCAGCGATCGACCCTGGACCCACAACTCATCGACGGTATACACATCGGCTTCGACCACCCCACCCGCCGTCTGCAGGCGCACGCTGCGCCCTGCACGACGCGCCCCCGCACGACGCAGCGCATCCCGCGACAGTGCGGTAATGGTTGCGCCCGAGTCGACCAACAAAGTCATCTGGAGACCCGCAGCACTGCGCACATCGGCCAGGATCCGGTCACCCCGATTGTCGAAGTCCAGGGTCGCGGTACGCGCATTGAGCATGGCTTCGACCTCGTCGCGGGCCTGCGCGGTAATGTCGGCCGTCCCGGTCTCACGCAAGATCTGTTGCGCGGCTGGGGTGTCGCCGGCGCCGATCAGCGCTTTGGCGAGTTGCAGGCGGAATTGATCGCTGGGCGGATAGCGGGCCGTGGTCTGGCGCCAGAAGGCAACCCGCGCGGCATGGGATTGCTGGGATTTGAACTGCGCATCGAGCGCGCTGGTCAGGCGTTCGATCGCTACCCAGACATCGGCGACAATCTCTGGCAGGGGCTGCTGATCGAGAATCTGGAAATAGGTCTCCAGCGCGGGTTCCAGGCGTCCTGACAGGATTTGCAGATCCGCCTTGTGCTGCAGAATCGTCACCTCCCCGGGTCGCTCCACCAGCAGAATATCCAGCACCCGCAGTTGCACCAGCGCATCGTGCTTATTGGCTTGCGCGGCGATAGCACGCACGATCTCGGCGTTGAGTAAGGCTTGCTCCTCAGGCTCGGCCTCCGACCCGGGCAAGCTGTTGCGCAGCCACTGCTCGAGCGCGAACCAAGACTTCTGCGCCAGCAAGCGGCGTGCGGCCTGCAAGGGCCCTGGAGCTGCCGTGCGGTTCGCGACCGAATTCGCTGCCGGTGGGCGTGTCGGGGGCTCGGCAACGGGCTGCAGCGGCGCCGATGGCAGGGCGAACCACCAGCCGAGACCAAAGCCGAGCACGGCGGTGCACAGCATACCGATCAGCGCACCCGATCTACTCATGTCCTGTCCGACGTTGGGTCAATATTTGCTGCCTTGTCTTCTCTAAGCGATCGATCAAGAGTCCGCATTCGTGCGCAAAACCGTTAGAATGGTGCCCAGCTGTGCAGGCTGGGCAGAGTGCGCGTGCATAACGATTCGAGCCTTACTCTTATACCCGTATCCAGAGACACAGTCATACACATATGCAGACTAACCGTCGACCTGTTGCGTTCTCCATGAAAGATCACCGGATCAGCGGACGCAAATGGCCTGCGACCCGTCGCCTGAGGACCTCTTGACCGCACAACTCATATTAAACGAAACCCGGGGTGACGACCCGCGCATCCCCCGGGCCGGACAGGCGCTGATCTGGACCGGTTTGCCAGGCAGCGCGCGCCTGCTCGCGTTGGCGGAACTTGCCGGCCAGCTCGACCACCCCATCATCGCGGTCACGGCGAACTCCGCCCAGGCCCAGCGCTGGTTGTCCGCGTTGCGGTTCTACAGCCGGGGCCACGTTCCGGTGCATCTGTTCCCCGATTGGGAAACGCTACCCTACGATGGCTTCTCACCGCACCAGGACATCACCTCGGAACGGCTGGCCACCTTGCGGGCCCTGCCGGAGTTGACCCGCGGCATCCTGATCGTACCGGTGGCCACCCTGATGCAACGGATTGCGCCGCGTAGTTATATCGCCGGCTCCGCGTTCGATTTCCAGACCGGCGGGCGGATCGACATCGTCGCGCGGCGCGAGACGCTAGATGCGGCTGGCTACCAGCATACCGACACGGTGACCGAACGCGGACAGTATGCGATCCGCGGTTCGGTGATGGATATCTATCCCATGGGCAGCGAATTGCCGGTGCGACTCGATCTGTTCGACGACGAGATCGACTCGCTGCGGACCTTCGATCCGGACAGTCAGCGAACGGTGGAGAAAATCGAGCGCCTGGAGGTCCTGCCGGCGAAGGAGTTTCCCTTCGATGCCCAGGCCATCGCGGGATTTCGGGACCGCTGGCACCACCGCTTCGATGTGGACGTGCGCCGCTGCGCCGTGTACCAGGACGTGTCGAGCGCAATCGTGCCGAACGGCGTGGAATACTATCTACCGCTGTTTTTTCCCACCCTTGGGAGTCTCTTCGAACATCTTCCCAACAATATCATCATGGTGCGCGACGCCGGAGTTGACGCCGCTGCCAAGAGTCACTGGGAGGAAGTCGAAAATCGTTTCGAGTCCCTGCGCCACGACGTCGAGCGACCAATCCTGCGACCCGATGAATTGTTTCTGCGGGTGGATGAATTGCGCCAGCATAGCAACCTGCTGGCGCGAATCGACCTCGACCAAAAAGGCGGTAAACACGAACACAACTTCGGCTGCCCTACCCTGCCGGAAATCCAAACTCCGGCGACTTCGGGCAACCTGAGCGCCCTGATCGAGTTTCGGGAAACCCATCCACACCCCACGTTGTTTGTCGCCGAGAGCGCCGGCCGGCGCGAAGTACTGGATGAGATGTTGCGCAAGCATGGCGTGCACACCACGGTGGTGGAAGACTTCGGGGAATTTATCCAACTGCGCGGCGACGCAATCACCATCGCCGATCTGGACCAGGGGCTCGCGCTGGCCGATCTGAGCATCGTGACCGAGAACGATCTGTTCGGCACGCGCCAGCAGGATCACCGACGCGAGACCGGGCAGCCGGTCATCGATCCCGATCAGATCGTGCGCAATCTCACGGAACTGTCGATCGGCGCCCCCGTGGTACACATCGAGCACGGCGTGGGGCGCTACCAGGGCCTGCAGACCCTGACCATCGACGACGAGCGTCACGAGTTTTTGATGTTGACCTACGCGGACGAGGACAAACTCTATGTCCCGGTGACCGCCCTGCACCTGATTTCGCGCTACGCCGGTGCGGATGAGGAACATGCCCCGTTGCATCGCCTCGGCTCCGACCAATGGGAGAAGGCCAAACGGCGCGCGGCCGAAAAGGTCGTGGACGTGGCCGCCGAGTTGCTCGACATCTATGCCAGGCGTGCACTGCGCACCTCCCACGAATTTACCCTAAGGGCAGACGAGTACGAGCAGTTCTGCCAGGAGTTCCCATTCGAGGTGACCACTGACCAACAGACCGCGATCACTGACACGCTGGCGGACATGACGACCAGCAAGGCAATGGATCGTCTCATCTGT
Organism: Pseudomonadota bacterium; assembly: GCA_039028775.1. Lineage (GTDB taxonomy): Bacteria > Pseudomonadota > Gammaproteobacteria > Pseudomonadales > Azotimanducaceae > UBA4421. The sequence continues at coordinate 29,742 of JBCCHL010000027.1, forward strand.
GGCGACGTCGGTTTCGGCAAGACCGAAGTCGCCATGCGCGCGGCGTTTGTTGCTGCGCAAGAGGGTAAGCAGGTTGCGGTCCTGGTGCCGACCACTCTGCTGGCCCAGCAGCACTTCGACACGTTTCGCGATCGTTTTGCCCACTGGCCAGTGCAGATCGAAGTGATCAGCCGCCTGCGTACGCCCGCCGATCTGACCCGCATCGGGGAAGAAACGGCAGCGGGTAAGGTCGACATCCTGATCGGCACCCACAAGTTGCTGAGCGATAATTTCCGCTTTAAGAACCTCGGCCTGATCATCATCGATGAAGAGCATCGGTTCGGCGTGCGACAGAAAGAACAGTTGAAGAAGCTGCGCGCTGAAGTGGACGTGCTCATCCTGACCGCCACCCCGATCCCGCGCACGCTCAACATGTCGCTGAGCGGCATCCGCGATCTGTCGATCATCGCCACCCCACCGGCCAAACGCCTGGCGATCAACACGTTTGTGCAGGAGCAACGCAACCACATCATCAAGGAGGCGATCTCGCGCGAGCTGCTGCGCGGCGGCCAGGTCTTCTACCTGCACAACGAGGTGAAGACCATCCAGCAGTGTGCGGATGCCGTGGCGGAAATGGTGCCCGAGGCCCGCATCGGGGTAGGCCACGGGCAGATGCCCAAGCACGACCTCGAAACGGTGATGGGCGACTTTTATCACCGCCAGCTCAACGTGCTGGTCTGCACCACGATCATCGAGACCGGCATCGATATTCCGAACGCCAACACGATCATCATCGAGCGCGCGGACCGCTTCGGTCTGGCGCAATTGCACCAACTGCGCGGGCGAGTCGGGCGCAGCCATCGCCAGGCCTACGCCTATCTGCTCACACCCCACCCCAAGGCGATGACCGGTGACGCCCAGAAGCGTCTCGACGCGATCGAGGCCGCCGGTGACCTCGGGGTCGGCTTCACCCTCGCCACCCACGACATGGAAATTCGCGGCGCGGGTGAATTGCTCGGCGACGATCAGTCCGGACAGATCGAGGCGATCGGGTTCTCGATGTACATGGACATGCTCAACCGCGCGGTCAAGGCGCTGCAAAGCGGGCAGGTACCCGATGTTGAGCGTCCCCTGGAACCGGTGAGTCAGGACGTCAACCTGCACGCCCCCACCCTCATCCCCGAGGACTACCTACCGGATGTGCACACCCGCCTGATCCAATACAAGCGTATCGCCAGCGCCGCCAACGGCGAGGAATTGCAGAATCTGCAGGTGGAGATGATCGATCGCTTCGGCTTGTTGCCGGATGCGGTGCGCCGTCTGTTTGCCGTGACGGCACTGAAACTGCATAGCGAAGCGCTGGGCATTACCAAAGTCGATATTGGCCCGGAACGCGGTAAACTGGAGTTTTCTAATCAGACCCGAGTCGACCCCATCAAGATTGTGAATCTGGTTCAGCAGTATCCCGGCACGTATCGCCTGGAAGGCGCCTCCATATTGCGGGTGAGTAAGAGCCTGGAGACGTTTGCCGCACGGGAGACTTTTGTTCTTGAGTTACTCGGCCAACTCGCACCGGAACAGAGTGCCGCCGCATGAGCAGGCGCAGCAGTGACGGTCGCCAGAAGACACGCAAGTTCCCACGCCTGCGGCGGATCGTACTGTTCGCAGCCTTGCTCTGCACACACGCTTTCGCGCTGGCGTCGATGAAGGATGATGTCGAGGCCGCGCTCGAACAGCGCTGGTTTACCGTGGAGATGATTGTTTTCCAGCGTCTTCAGGGCGGCACCAGCGGCGGCGAGGACCTGATGTTGTCCGATCCGCGATCCTGGCCTGCAGAGCTCGAGGATCGAGCGCCGCAAACGCCCACCGAGCTGTGGATCGACGATCCCGAACTCTGCTTCGGACTGAGCCCGGTGCGCGAAGCCAGCGCGTGGATGTCGCAAGGCCATACGATGGACGCTATCGACGCGTATTTTCGTCCCGAAATTGAGTCGCGACCCGAGTTAGCCGAACCACAACTCGATGCTGCCCAGGTACCCCCTATCGAGGGTGAAGCGAGTCAGGCAGCAACACCGCAAGAGGACACTGCCGCCGCTCTGCTCGCAGACTTCAATACGCGGATCGCCGAGCTTGCAGCCCGTCTGCAGGCGGGGAGCTACAAACTGCGCGACGACTATGGGCTGCAGCAGCAGTATCTGGCTCTGCGCTACAGCCGCAATTACCGACCGGTGCTACACCAACGCTGGTCCCAGCCGGTCCCACCCCGCAGCGCCACCAACCTTGGCACCGCCGACCTCACCGCGCTGGACGTCACCAACTCGACCAATGCTCGGGCCGCCATCGAAAGCATCGACCTGG
>JBCCHL010000028.1:0-31984 GCA_039028775.1 Pseudomonadota bacterium
ACGCAGTTGCGTCAGCTCATCGGCCATGATCTTGAGCGAACCTTCCACCTCCTGGGAACGGGCTTTGGTACGCGCCGTTTCACGCACCAGATCCACCACCAGGCCGCTGAGATCCGCCGCTGTAGGCTCGTCCGCCAGGGTCGTCTCGCTCGCGCGCAACACTTCCGAGAAGTGGGAGATGTCATCACCCAAATGGCCAAGCTCGCCCAGCGCCGACTCCACCGCAATCCGCACTGCCCCCTGGATGACATCCACTTCCGCGTGGATCTCGGCCAGAAAGTAGCGCTCGTAAAGATGCTTACAGAAGTCGGCGTCGAATGGCTCACCGGCGGTGAGGCGCTGCTCCAGCGCATCGGTCAGTTCTTCGTTACGCTGGGTCACATAGTCGTACCACACCGCATAATTCTGCGGGATGGTCGGAATCCGTTGCTGACTCATCAGCGGCAGGACGCGCTTGAGCACCGTGACGGACTCATCCAAAGGAATTTCAAACAAAGAAGGCATTGATCAGTGTCGGGTCGTTAGGTTGTTCCGCCTGATCAAGTCAGGGGTTTCCTGCCTTGAACAACATTCTCCCCCGCACGTTCCAGGCGTACAGGGCACCAAAACAACTGTAGTTCAAAATCCCACTTCTGCCAAAGGCAGGCGATTTTGCCATCGCGTATGATGTTATAGCAGAGCTAGCGCCGAGCGCCCCAACCATGCGGCCAGAATCGCTCATGCAAAGCGTTGCGCATGGTTTGACGCCCAGACGTAGTCCGGCTTGGCGTTCGCACCGCGTTTGATCGCGAAGACCTGCAGAAAACGATCCGGTTGCACCACATCGTTCGCTTCGACAAACAGCTGCGGCAGTGCGTCAAGGGGGATATCCTCCTCGTCATCGAGCGGCGCTACCAACGCCACCAACCCAGCATCTACCCGCACCACCAGACAATCCGTCACGTCCGCGTGTGTCATCAGGACCCGCTCGATGCTGAGCGCGTACGCCTCTTTGCCCGCGATTTCAAAGCGATCCAGGACACGGCCGCGCCAGCACAGGCCGGAGCCGTCCTGAACGGCCAGATCTCCGCTGGCGCACGACCCATCAGCGCCCATCTCCCAAGCGGCAACCCATACCTCGGCCCCGTCAGACCCCTCGCGCGCTTCGACCCCGGGCCAGGGGAAAAAAGCCGCATTGTGCGCCGCGCTCGTCAAGCTGCGCACCCCGACCGGCCCTTCCAGCGCGGTCCATACGTCCACCACCTGCACGTGGGGTAACAACTGCACCACCCCGAGCGCGACGTCGTCATCCACCGCAACCCCCGTGCAGACAATCTCTTGCAGATCGCTCAGCGCATAGGGATCACCGCGCCGCTGTGCAAAGCCCAACGCGCGCAGCAAGTCCCGCAGGTGGGGTCCGCCACCCAGTACGATGCGCGAAGCTCGATGTTGCTGCGCCAACGCCAACACATGATCTGCGTTGAACGGACGGGTGGTGGTGATCAGATGGCCGCCCGCACCCAATGTCCACAATGCGCCGTACCAGGCGCCGGCGATGCTGCTGAGCGGACAGGCGAGCATGGTGGTCGGGGCTGCGGATGCGCCCAGCCAGGTAGAGAGGGCGCCCAGATGTTCGAGCAAGCGCGTCTGATCGACCTGCCTACAACGCGCCGGTCCACGCACCCCGGCACTGAACTGCAACACAGGTCGAGCGGTGCCAGTGCCGGTCCCAGGGGGTTCGTGCGGGGTGTCGACCTCGCGCAAGAGACGTTCGTAGTCATCGGCAAAGTCGAGCAGTACTTCTGTGTTGTCATCGATCTGGATAAACGCGAGTTGCGCCGGCAAGGTGGAGCGAATCTCCCAGATGCGCATGGCGAAGCTGGCATGAAACACCAAAACCCCGGTGTCCACCGCCTTGAGCATCTCGACCAGACCCTCAGCTTTATAGCGCGTCGGCACCACCACCGGCACACGACCGTCGAGCGAGGCACCGAGCCAGCATTCCATCACGGCCGGCGCGTTGTTGACATAGAGAGCAACATTGCCCGCGGGTAGACCGCCCAGCAAAGCCGCCAGGCGAGCGCCGCGCAGCGCGAGATCAGCCCATGCCACGGTCTGATCATCTCCGCTCAGAGCGGGCTTGGAACCCCGCTCGGCAGCCATCACTGCCCACTCTTGCGCCGGGTTGACAGGACCCGACATGCCGACATATCCGCTCACAATCTGTTGCTCCCCCAAATTAGCCGAAAAATACACAAAATCTGGCGAATTTAGCCACTGATCAGCGACATTGCCTTGGAAAACCGGCGCTTTGGCGGGCTGTAAAACCAATTTTGCAGTTGGCACGACAATTGAATCATAGCCCATACACCGATGCATACATTCGGCTCCAATGAACAAACGGACTTCAAATCAACAGGACAACACGATGCACAGCGGCCAGATCAGACTCTCACGAATCAGCTATCCACGCAGCACCTGGTGGGTCATGCTCGCCCTCACGGTCACGTTTCTGCTGTTCGGACTATGGGCGCAGATCTCCCTGGCCGACAACACCCCACAGGTGCTCTCCCAGCCATTGCTGACCCAGAGCGCGAATAGCGCGTCGGAGTTGGCGGAGGGTCGCTGCTATGGATCGTGAAACCGTTCGCGCCGGCATGGCCAGCGCGCGCCCGGACCGCGCCCACGGCTGGATTCTCGGTGTGGCGTCCGGGCTTGCGGATGCGCTGAAACTCGATGTGGCCTGGGTGCGGGTTGCACTTACCGTCGCTGGGCTATTCTTTACCAAGACGGTCATCGCCGCTTATCTGCTGGCGTGGCTGTTGATGGACCGGCGTCCGATCAAGCGGCGCTAAAGCATAGTTTGCCGCTGCAAGAGGTGGCATCGAAAAGGACATCCACATGTTTCGACCACCCCTCGCCGCGCAAACGTGCGCCATCGCCACCCTGTGCGTTGTGCTCAGCGGCTGTATCAGCTACAAGACCGGGCGGGAGGCGGTGATCACTCACATCGCCGACCCGGACATCCTCAACGACATCGAGATGAACCAGACGCCGGCGAGCTGGCTGGTGGACAACCTGGGAAAACCCCACGTGGTGGAGCACCCGCGGCAGAATGTTGAAGTCTGGAAGTACCACAACATTGTCGCCGCGCGGACCGAGCTGCGCGCACTGCCGCTGCTCTCGATCGATCTCGAGGACGAGCACCACACCGTCTACTCGTTCACGATCCAGAACGAAGTGATCGTCGCGCAGTACACACGCGCAGGCTCACCCTAAGCGTCAGGTCTGCTGCGCGAGTTCCTGCAGGTCTTCGCCCAGGTCTTGCAGACGCTCGACAAAGCGTCGCACCTGTTGTTCGGTGAGATTAGCCAGCAGGTGTTCGGCAATCTCGCCGCTGAGGGCGATATTGGCATCGCTGACCACCTTGTATTCGGGGCCATAAAACTCCTCCCGCGCTCTGAGGTGCGCCGCGACCCGGGATCCAAAATCCGCCTCCTTGCGCTGTTCGAGGATACGCATCAATTCGCCCTGCCAGCGTTCCCGATAGGCGACCCACAATTTGCGCTCCGGCTGATAACCCAGCGCCCGGCGCTGCACATATTCCCGCTGCGTGCGGGTAAGGCGTCCGGTAAAGCGCGTGAGCAGATCCATATATTCATCCGCCCAGCGCGCCTGCTGCTCGCGTAGATCACCGTCGACCTCGGGTTCTGCGATCTCGGCGTTGCTCTGGGCAAAACCCTCGGGCAGCTGCGCCACCTGGGCATCGGAGAGCGATGCCATCAAATGCACAACCATCGGCATGGAGCGATCCTGGACAACTTCTCCCCAATCCTGAAACCGGGAGAAGATCGCATCGATTTGAGCCTGGGTGAGGCCATCGCCAATCCGTTTGGACAGCCCCTGCAGATAGGCCGCATAGAGGGGCAGCTGGGTGCGGCGATGCCATTCGAGGATCGCATCGAGTTCGCGACGCAGATAGGCCTTCTGCTCCGCTTCGAGCGTGACATATTCGCCGACCTGCCAGCGTACCAAGCGATCGAGGTTATTGTAGGCGAGCTTTACGCTGCAACCGGACAACAGCCACAGGAGAGCCAGCGACCATCCCCAGCGAACGAATTTCCCGTACTGCATATTGCTCAACCTGCTATTTACTCGGCGTCTCTCCGGGCCGCGGTCGCGGCTGCGAAGCACAACGTTATGACCGTGACCACATAGGCTCGGTTCCGCCGCCTCGTGCATCCGTTCATTTTAGCCTATTGCTGAGGCGATTCGTCAGAGGTATCCGTGTTCTGCTCGCGCCAGGTCTTGAACGCCTCGAGTTCATGGCCGATCTGGTTCAGCACATAGGTGATTACCGCAATGTCGTCGACAAAGCCCCAGCCGAACAGAAAGTCGGGCACCAGATCGAGCGGGACCACGAAGTAGATCAGCGCGGCGAGTACCGCAACCAGCGTGCCGCGCTCCACGCTGCGGTACTCGCCGGACAACCAGGCGCGCAACAGGTCGACCAGCAACAGGATGGATGCCTTCAGCTCGGCGATGCCGCCTTTTGAAGTCGCCAGCTTGCTTACCACCCTGGCGAGTACGTTCTGCACCCGCCCGGGAGAGCCCAGCATGCGACCGGCCCGTTGCAGATACTGCGCAAAGCGCGGCGGCGGTTGGCTCACTTCGAAGCCGCTACCGCCGGGCGGGCAAAATCGAGCAGCAGCCGCGCCATCTGCAGGCTGTCGGTGTCGTGCGCGAGGCTCGCCATGCCCGCACTGAAGGTCTCCTCGCCCAGCAGTTCGCGGCGGAAGTTCATCAGGGCTGCGGCATAGGGTTTGGCAAACTCAGGGTGGCCCTGGATCGTGATCGCCGCCTCGCCCAGGGTGAAGCCCGCCAGCGGACAGAACGTATTGCTGGCATAGAGTTGCGCGGTGGGCGGTAGCGCCTGCACCTGATCTTTGTGCGACGACAACAGTGCCATCGCGGTCGGCGCATCATCTCCCATCCAGGCCCGCGGGGTGAGTGTGCTCGCGTGCACCCCGACCGCCCAACCACCGGGCGCCGGCGCGACGTGCCCACCAAAGAAGTGCGCCAACAACTGATGGCCGAAGCAGATGCCGAGGATTTTCCGACCTTGCGCCATCGCTGTGCGGACATAGTCCGCCAGCGCTGGAATCCACGGCAGGTCGTCATACACGCTGTGGCGACTGCCGGTGATCAGATAGGCGTCACAGGCAAAGTCTGCGGGCAGGGCAACCCGGACGTCATACTCGGTGAAACGCAGCTGCCCATCGACCGCCAGCAACAAGTCGCGAAACATCTGCGGATAGTCGCCGAAGCGATCTTGGAACTCGTCGAGCACGGCATCCGTGCGCAGAATGCCCAGATGCAAGGACATCAGATGATCTCGAAGTAGCGTTCGAGCTGCCAGCTATTGACGTGGCGTTCGTATTCCCGCGCCTCCCACAAGCGACTCATCGTGAAGTGTTCCACAAACGCAGCACCAAAAAGATCCTGCGCCACCGTCGATTGCGCAAACCGCTGCGCCGCGTCGCGCAGATTGCCAGGGAACTGCTGTTCGGCGGGCAGACCATCCTGCAGATCGTAGGCATTGCCGTCCACGGCAGGGCCCGGTTCCAGCTGTTCTTCGATGCCGCGTAGGGCCGCGCCCAACACCGCTGCAGCGACCAGGTAGGGATTACCGTCTGCGCCTCCCGCCCGACACTCGATGCGCTGGCCGCTGGCACCCGCCGGAATGGCGCGGATGGCGGTCGTGCGGTTTTCTACCCCCCAGGTCGCGGCCGTGGGTGCCCACGCGCCCTTGACCAGACGGGTGTAGCTGTTGACGGTCGGCGCCAGCATGACGATCAATTCAGGCAGATAGCGCGCCAAACCTGCGATGGCATGGCGTTGCAGATTGCTGATGCCTTGATTCGCATCACCGTTGAAGAACACGTTGCCGTGCTCATCCTCAAGGCTGAAGTGAAAGTGACCGCTCTGCCCGGGATAATCCATCGACCACTTCGCCATGAAGGTCGCGAGCAGTCCGTGGTGCGCAAAAAACACTTTACTGAAGGTCTTGAACAGGGCCGCGCGATCCGCCGCTTCCAACGCCGGCGCAGCGCTCAGAGCCCCTTCCCAGACACCCGGGCCGGTTTCGCAGTGCAATCCCTCCAGCTCGCAATCCACGGCGGCTGCGTAATCCATCAGGCCGGCGAACAGTTCCGCTTCCTGTGAATTGCGCAGGACCGAATAGCCAAAATTGCCAGGCGTCAGCGGGGTGAGTTCCCGATACCCCTTGTCGCGCACCGAGTGCGGAGTTTCGTCGAAGACAAAAAACTCATACTCAAATCCAGCCCGCGCCTGCCACCCATAGGCGGTCAGACGTTCGAGAACTTCGCGCAGACGGGTGCGCGGACACAGCGGGTGTGCAGTCGGCTCCGAGCCATCATCAGGACCCACAAACTCGCCGATAAAGTAAGGGCAGTTTTCTTCGGGAAGGAAGCGCTCGGAGGCGGTGACCAGCCGGTAGGCGGCATCGGGAAATCCGGTATGCCATCCGGTGTAGGTGCCGGCATCGTAGAGTTGATCATCCACGTCCCAACCAAACACACAGTCACAGAATCCTCCTGCCTTGGTCATAAGGCTGGCAAACTTGGCCAGGCCGACGTATTTGCCCCGGATTACACCATCGATATCGGTCAGCCCGAGCTTCACTTTGCTCACACCCTGGGCCCGATAGTCTGCAAGTATCTTTTCTAAATCACGCACATCCGTCACGGCTGTCACCTATGTCTGCTTTGTTGACTGTCTATACACCACCGACACGCAATCGACACCCCATCGCCTCCCTTCCCGGGCGCAGGGTCCCAGTGTGTATAAGAGTGAGGATAAGTGCGACCAGCCGCTCCACACCGGGTCCTGCGCCCACCCACAGTTAGGTGCTGGCAGCGTTTGACTGCTTTTCAGCCCGCGCTCCGCCGCCGCAGGGCTTGCGAGGAAGTGTGGATAAGTCTGCAGATAACTACAAGTCAGCGCCAAAGCCGGAATCAGAAAGGCACTTCACCAGCCGATGCTGCACGGCACAAACGGGGCGCTCAGGCTAGGTTTCGTGTTGTGGATAAGTTTGAGGATAACTTTATCCGCCGTTAGCTAGGTGGTGGCTGCCGCATGCTGGTGATCGCCAACCGAACCTGTCTATAACCTAATAAGGCTTTTTAATTCAAAGGGTTAAGAGCGCAAAATAATCAAGAAATTAGAAATGTCGCGAAAAGCCCCACCCGATGCGGGCTGCGGCGGACCTGTGTATAAACGAAACATATTCGAGGTTAGTGGTCACTTACCCCGCACTTCCGTTTTGACGCTATTTCGTACATGCAATGACAGATTTGTTGCAGCAGAAGATAACGGTTTAATTAAGCGGTATCTCCACTTGGGTGCGGTCGACCTGCTTGTCAACCTCAGGCACGCGCACTTCCACCTGCGATTCGGTCAAAGGCGACAACGCCGTGAAAATTTTCTCGTCCAGCGGCAGCCACTGCCCCCGTTGGTCGGCTTGTTCCGGATAGATCCACGCGCTGTGCAGCGCGGCGATCGGATCGATCTGGGCCGGGGTACCGGCTACCCAGAGCGGTAGCGCCGAAAGAACCAAGGCCATACCGAGGCGTAGCCGTTTACCGTTCATATCCGATCCTCCAATAGAGATGGGCGCCATCTTCACGATCGCCCAGTTCACCTTTGTGCGCGACCGGCAACGCCAGCGAAAGCGTACTGGACAGCCGCCCCTCCGGGCTTTCCCATAGCTGCGCGCTCCATCCCAGTCCGAGGCTGGTGTTGTGCTGCCAGCGATCGTCCGCTTCGAGGGTGCCGTAGGTACTGTCGACAAAGCCCCACCAGGTGCCGAGCGGGGCGGCGAAGTGCAACTCGGCGCGCACCGCCACGCCATTGTCCAGACTGACCGCGGTGCCGCGGGCAAAACCCCGGCTGACCTCTACCCCCGAGGCGGCCAGCCGCTGGCTGGCTGGCAGGGTTGTGCCGGTCAATTGGCCGCGCCAGGAAAATACCGCTTTGGGCGCCGTGCGAAACCGTTCCGGCCAGAAGGGTACGGGCTGCCAGGCACGACCGCCTGCGCTCAGGCGCCACCAGCTCTCCTGCTCGCCCGGCAGCGTCGCGTTGACCCGTCCGAGATCGATCCCGGCATGACCTTCGAGGGCCACTTTGGAGGCGTCCCACAAACGATGCCCCTGCAGTTGCGCGCCGACAAAGGTCGAGCGCTGGTCAAGCGCCCCGGTAGGGCCGGTCAGATCCGGCCCACGCAGATCATGCATGCCTGCGCGATACTGCCATTCGAGACGCGTGCGTCGGGTAAACAAGCGGGTATCGGTGACCGTCAGATCGAGCAAAGTACCCTGCAGATCCATGTCAGCTGCGCCATCCAGCTGCACATCCCCGGCGGCCACACTGCCCGCGAGATGAAAGCGTCCACCGAGCACCGGTGTGTGATACTCCGCACGACCATAGGTGTGGTCGCGTCCACCGAGGCTCGAAAAGCCGGTCAGGCGTAACATATCCGCCCCACCCATAAGTTGATTGCGTTGGACATAGCCGCCGATGCGTTCTTCGCCGCTGTCGGCGACGCCATAATTATCACTCCATAGACCGCCCAGCCAGGTGCGCATGTCCTGCGGCTGCAGCCGCAATTCCGCCATGCCCATCTCCTCGCTCGGCGCAAACGTAGCGGAGGTTTGAATGCCGGGCGTCCGATTCAGCACGTTGAGACGGGTCACCACCAAGTCGCGCTCCACCACCTCTCCTAGCAGGGCGCCCAGGGAACGTCCGAGACCGGACTGATCCGCGCCTTGCACCACCACGCTCTGCAAGCGTCCTAGTTCCACACCGAGATGGACAACCCCATCGGTCACGACCTGGCCAGGAAGGTAGGCCGTGGCCAGCGGATAACCACGCTCGCGCAGCCATGCTTGAAGCTGCACCGCGAGGGTTTCGAGTTGTACCGTAGACACGCCACGTTTGCTTTTCTGGGCCTGCACCAGCGCGGCAAGATCCAGAATATCGTCGCGGGTGAAACGGGTACGGGCCTCATGCACGCCCACCGCATCGAGGAAGCGTCCAAGCTCCGTCAGCTCGTCGGCGGTAAAGCCGTGATCGAGTGGTTTGTTACGCGTCCGGATGCCGCTCAATCCCGCGTTCAAGAAGTCATCAATCTCGCTTTGTGCAATTTTGTCTAGCCCTTTCGGCAACTGCCAGCGCACCTCCAGCACGGCCAGACGCTGCGCCGTGGCAGGATTCGGATCCCGCGCCTGCGTGGCAGGGATGGTCGTCGCTGACGCCGCCAGGCCGGGTAACGGCGAGAGCATCAGCAGGGTTACCAACAACAGCCCCAGTCCCCACAAAAGCGGTCTGATGCGCCGGGGGCTCGGCGTGGTCACACCGACCCCACCGTCGGGCAGGCTGTGCTCCAGGGTCGGTTCCAAAACGACGCGGGGCAGCGTGTCATCCACGTCCGGCATGCTCGGCGAGAACTGACGGATGATCTGGCGCCGGGTTTCACGGTACTCCCACCGTGAAATCTCACCCGCCGCATGGGCTTTGGCGACCCGGCGCAGACGTTTCACCGCCGGATTCAAATGCATCAAACTCATGAAACCTCTCGTACGAGTCGAAAACCTGTGCGCGCATCCCCTGCATTCGGAGCCTGGCGCTGAGCATCCAGGTGACAGGCTTCGATCGGATCTGTATGCGCGCCGCCGACCGCGAGGTAGCGCGTCTGCTCACCGGCCTGCACCTTAACAAGCTCCTGTACGTTACCCAGAACATGCACCAGACCATAGTCATTGGAACTCCCGGCCGTAGCAGGCACCAGCTGGTCGCCGCGTTTCACGCCGCCGAGATCGATGAGACAGTTACGGTTCGGATCCGGCTCGCCCCCCGCGGCGACGCGCCACTCGGCAGCGCTGGGTAGACGATACGTGAACCCAGTCTTATCGCTGAGCCAGCTGGCGAACCTCTCGACCAGTCCGATCCCCACCCCCGTGGCCGGTAGGTCATCAGCACTGCTTGGCTGGCATTGGGGATCGTCGGCACAGAAGGCTCGCAGATCGGACCAGCTGATCTCGAACTTGCTGATCGCAAAACGGTCACTGCCCTCGGCCGCCGGTACCACCACCAGCCGAGGTCCGGGGCCTTCCTGCGCAACCTCGTCCACGCAGTAGCCACCGCGGCCACGCTCGTTGCCATTGCCGATCAGATAGCTGGCAGCACACGGATCGACGCTGCCACCGGCCAGCCGCACGCCGGCAAACGCACGCTGCGCCTGGGCGTGTAACGCCAGCCCTCGGTCCGGGTTGATCTTTGCCAGGCGCTCGACACAGCCATTGATACGCTTGCTCGCATGCTCGACGAGCATGCCGCGCGTCACGCCAGGTCGCTGCTGCAACGCATTGATACGGCCTTGGATCACACCCACATCGAGGCGTAGGCAACTGACATCCAAGTGCGTGTTGAGGGTACCGCGTGCCAGGCGGCGCTCGCGTCGATGCTGTTGCTGTTGATGGTCAGCAGCCACGCGCTCCACCGCCTGTTCAACCTGGGCATCGACCCGCGCCCAGAGTTCCTGATCGAACACCTGCGCACCCAGATCGTTCCACACCTCGCTGACCAGTTCGACCTGGCCGCTAGCCAACGCAGCGCCGATCTTATCGGCCAGCGCGTCGAAGACCTCTTCACGCGCCACCGCAAGCCCGATGTCGTGGGGAAAGTAGTCGGCGCCAAACTCCTCCAAGCGCACCATGTTCGCCATCCATTCGGCATCCAGCGGGGCCGCGTGCAGCGCTTCCAGCTGCACGATGAGCCGCTCCTTCAATTGCAACGCAACCGTGTCGAAGCCCCCCTGTTGCCGCACCCTGCCATAACGCTTCAAGGCGCCGGACAGACTCGTGGCGGCCAGGATGTGGGTACCCATAAGCTCACGGCTACGCGCCACGACATCGTCGAATTGGGGATGTCTGGGGGCGAGCACCTTGAGCGTCGCGATCTCACTGAACACGGCCTGACGCCAGGCACGGTCATATTTCGGTGCGGTCAACAAGCTGTCTATGCGCTGGAGCTGTGCCGCGACGAGGGTTTCCTGACGCACCTCCGCCTTGACCTCGCTGATCGCATGATTGTCCTGAATGGTCAGCATCAGCACCGTCAGAAAGGCAGCCCCCGCAGCACTGGCAAGTCCCCAGGTCTGCCAGCCGAAGCGCTCAAATATAGAGCCGAACAAACCGTCATAGACCTCATCGATCGACTGCGGACGTTCGGTGCGATTGAACCTCAAGCAACGCTCCAGGATGCGCCAACGACGCCGTGGCAATTCCTTGATGCGCTCCGCCGCCAACCCTTCCTTGGCGGCTTCGTTCGCGGGTACGCGCCCGTACGGGTGGCGCCCGGTCAGGATCATGTAGATCACAACGCCGAGGGAATAGAGATCATCCCGTGGCTCAGGGTTGTCGCCGTTGAGCATCTCCCGGCTGGCATACGCCGGGGTCATCGCCGCCAGGCTACCAGTATCAAAATTGGTTTCCTCAACATCTTTGCGCTCCGAACGCATCGCCCGGGCGATGCCGAAGTCGAGGATTTTGGCCTGCCCTTCTTCCGTGACATACACATTCCCAGGCTTGAAGTCCGCGTGTACAACACCGGCCTGATGCGCGTGTCGCAGGCCCGCTACCATGCCTTCGATCACCTGCCAGGCCAGCTCCGACGCAAGGCCATTGGGATAGTCACGCAACAGGTCCGCCAGCTCATCGCCGCGCAGCAGCTCCATGGTGATGAATGGAATGTCGCCGTCCTTGTCAAAATCGAACGTCGACACGATATTGGAGTGGCGGAAACTCTGGGATTTCGAGGCTTCCCGTTCCAGCGCGATAAACGCTTCGGGATGGCGACGGAAATTGTTGTTCAGGACCTTGACCGCGAGGTAGGGATTGTTGTCACGCGCCTCGACCTTGCGCAGGTCTTTGGCACGAAACACCGTGCCCATGCCGCCGCTGCCGATGCGTTCCTCCAGCACAAAGCGCGCTTTGAGTACCTTCGGCGCTTCGCCCTGCCCGCGTTCGCCGCCAACGGTTTCGCGGCTGCGCCAGCTGGCGCTCTGCGAATCGCTGAGGCTCGCGTCACGCAGCGCTGTCACATCGCCACGCAGTTGGGTCACGTCATCTGCGTCTGTGTCGCGCGGATCGCTCACGATGACCCCTCCGCGTCGGTGACCGCACGTACCATCACCATCGACAGGTTGTCGCGCGCGGCTCCGGCGAGCACGCGGGACCGCATATCGTCGACGGCGGCATTCAACTCCCGCTGCTCAAGACACGCCTGCAGCTGCGGCTGATCGAGCTCGCGGTAAAGACCGTCGGTGCACAACAGCAAGGTATCACCGGCCAGCACATCGAACACGGCGACATCCAGATGCAGATCGCGCTGTCCGCCCACGGCGCGGGTGATGATGTTGGTATCCGCAGCTTCCGCCTGCTCCTCGGTAACCCCACCGCTGTCCAGCAGATCGGAGACCGGGTTGTGATCGCGGGTGATCTGTTCGATGCGCGCATCGCGCATGCGATACAAGCGGCTGTCCCCCGCCCACAGCGCCACCCCGACATTGTCTTCGACCAGCAGGGTCACGACGGTGCAGCCGACAGTCTGGCCGTCACAGTGCAGGCGGGCGTGATTGCGCAGATGATCGTTGACGTCGAGCAGCGTATCTTCCACCGCGTCGACGCGCTCCGACAGATCGGTTTCCAGCGCAAGCGCGCGCAGGGCATGGGTGACGCTCTGACTGGCGTAGTCACCGGCCTCATGCCCGCCCATACCATCCGCCACCGCCCACAGGCGGCGCGCCGGGTCATCGAGCAACGCGTCCTCATTCACGGCGCGCACGTTGCCGCGATGGGTTTGAGCAGCGCTTTCCCAGCGCATCAAAACAGGTCCAGGAACAGCATCATGAGCGTGCGGTCCCGGCGTTGAAGGCGATAGGGTTTACTTTGTGCAACGGCTCGCCCAGAGAGATCCAGCCACTCCCCCACAGCCGCAACTCATCGCGGTGCAGATGCACAACCGCCTGATCTTCGGTTTGCACAAACGTGCCATTGGTACTCTCATCGACGAGAAAGTAGTCGTTGTTGCGATACACGATGCGCGCATGCTGGCGCGAGGTGTGCGCGGCGCAGAACACAAAGTCGCTGGTCGTCGATTTGCCCAGGGAGATACCCTGTGCCCCGGCCCGAGTGGGAGACACCGTCAATGCCTGTTGCTCATCCTGCAACAGCAAATGAGATTGGGCCTGCGCCTCCATGTCGCAACTCCGCTCAGATTAAGAAGTAATGCACAAGGATAAGTAAGCTGCGCTGGGGATTATGCGACCCAGCGCACAGGTTGGGCGTCGATTCCAGCCCGCACGTATGCGGTCATGAGTTCCTCAGGCCGCGCGAGTGTGAGGTGGACTCAGCGCAACAGCTTGCGCAGCTCCAGCGCCACGGTGCGGCCGCGCGGATCGAGTTCGTCTTCGGTCAGCCCGGCGACCACGCCACCGCGGGCGTCGCGCACCGTCGGCGGGTCATCGAGCAGGTTGCGCACCGAGAGGCGCAGCCGCGAGGCCTGCAGTGCCGGCCAACGTTGCACCCAGCGGGAGCGGGGATGGAAGCTGTAAAGCACGGCCAGATCGATGCGGGTGCGCGCATCATAGGAAAGCCTGCCAGCTGCACCGGGCAGGCTGCGCGTGGCGTCCTGCCAGATCACGCTGAAGCGTGTTGCAAAGCCGCGGTAGGTCATGCCCCCACGCACCGTCACCTCGTGCTCCGCGCCACCGCGAGGCCGTACGCCATTGTTAATGCCCACATAATCGAGCGCCGCCAGCCCCGGTGCAAGAGCCACCTCATCACGCAACGTCAGCACATGATGGACGGACAGGCGCAGGCGTCCACCACGCGCACCCCGCCCGCGCAGACCCCGAGTCGCGGCGCGGGCGGTACCCTCGGGTCTCCGCACATTGGCGGGGCGCGAACGCGTGGCTCCGAGGCGCGGCGCGGTGTCGAGGCGTCGGGAATAACGCAGTCCCCAACGCAGTTCACGGCGGCGCGCCTCGAAGCCGTTTACAGGGCGGGCATCGAGTTCGATGAGACGCCCCTCCGGGTCGCGCACAAAGCGCTCGGCAAACGCCAGTTCCAGGTCCGGACTGGGATTCGTAAACCGCTGCACTGGATTGTCCGTACGACTGTCGACCCAGTTGATGCTCAGCGACAGGTCGTGGCGATCAAAAGGTTCCAGACGCACGCCCAGGCTCAGGACGCGTCGCGTGTCCGCTCGCAGGTCGGGATTACCACCGGCAAGCACAACCGCATCGGTGGTGAAGCCACTGCTGACGTCATAGACGCGTCGATTTACAGATCGCGTCAGCGCATCCGCCAGATCCTCGCTGCTCGGCGCACCCTGCTCCCGCGTCCAGGAGGAGGTGAGCCGAAAGCTTGGCAGCGGCCGCCAGGTCAGCCCCGCGCCGAACAACTCAAGACTGCCCATATCGCTATGATGCGTCCGTTCCAGATTGCCGTTGAGCGCCAGTTGTCCAAGGCTGCGGCTGTCGAGCAGGGGCAGGTCCAGATTGAATGATGCCCGGCCGGTCTCGCGCTGCAAGCCGGTGCGGCGCGATAAGTCGCCGCTCGCAAAAGAAGAACGACGATCGCTGTCCGTCCAGGAGATCGAAGCAGAGCCGTGCGCAGCCCCTGCGCGCATCTCGGCGAGCACACCGCGCACCAGCAGCTGCGACGACCACTCGCGACTGAGCGTCCGATCCGCCTCGCCCAGCAGCGCGAGCAAGCCCGGTCCGGCGAAGGGGTCAATGCGCGGCGCCAAAGTATCGATCGCGGTCACGAATCCGCTCAGGTCCGCGCCGCGCTGGGTGTGCGTGTCGCGCTCGATACGGTCATAACGATTGATCCAGTTGAAAGACCAGTCTCGAACCCGCCCATCGAGCCTGCCGCTGAGCGCGAGGTCGCTCGTGGTCTGGTCTCGGTCGAGCGGCACCCCGTAGCCGCGCCGCACTTCTACGGGCACCGTAAACGGGGAGCGCGGGTGGGTTCCGGAGACCGTATAGATACTCGTCAACGCCCCACGCTGCGCAGCAGTGTCCGTGTGCTGATAGTCGCCGCTGAGGGTCAGAGTCATGCCCCCGGCCAGCCCTCGCGCGTAGCCAGCGTTCAGCGCCCATTGGTCACGGGCCGCGACCAACGTGCGCAGCGGTCGATCGTCCAGGCGCGCCGGGCGGTCCGCACCGGCGACGAGTTGCGACAGGGTCAGCGCACTCGTGTCCTGCGGCAAAGCCGCTGCGCTGACCGGCCCACCGACCAGCGCGGACAGCAGCGGATCGAGCTCAGGCGTCGCGAACACATTGCCGGTGGCACCGAAAGGCCTGATTGACTCGGTAAGCGGCACGGACCGATCGGACTCATGCAACGCCTGCTCGTCGAGCACGCGCAGGGTCAGGTTGGTGCGCGCGCGATTGCGCATACGCAGATAACCCGCTTGCAGCTCCGTCGTCTCGGCACCACCCGCGTGGGATACGCCGGAGTTCAGACGCAGCGTCGTGGCGCGAAACCTCGGACGCAAGACAAAGTTGATCACTTTCTGATCGGCGCGATAGCCAAACCGCAGCGCCACCTCTTCGGGGTAAATCTCAACCCGCGCAATCGCTTCGGGTGGAAAGTCCCTCACTTCGCGAAACCCCCCAACCCGCTCACCGTTGATCAACACGACCGGTGGACCGCTGCTGCGACCGCGCCCACTGTCCAAGTCCGGCGCCAATTCATCGAGCAACTCGGCCAATGAACCCACCGCCAGCGAACGAATCGACGCGGCGTCGTAGGACACTTCGGGCTCAAGAGTACCCTCCACGCCGAATCGCAGGCGCGCCGCCTGCACGGTCACCTCTTCGATCGCGTCTGCGCTGGTCTCCTCGACGGCCTCCCCGAACGCAGCAGCGGGCAGGATCGTGCACAGGAGGAGCGTCCACAGAGGAGGAGGAAAGAGCGCGGACATGTGCCTCGGTACCGTCATCACGGCCATCATAACGGTTTGCCGCAGCCGCTGTCGTGCGCTTGTCAGACAGCGCCGCCCGTCCGGGTGATCCAGGGCGAGAGCGCGCGGGTCAGTGCATGAAGTTGAACATCTTGCGTCGATAGGCCGCGGCGAGCGGGTGCCCTTTGCCCAACATGGCAAAGGCGCGGATCATGGTCAGGCGACCGATATCATCCCGAAACTCACGGTCGGCGCGCAGGATGTCCATCGCCATCTCCAGCGCAGCCTCAGCCTCTCCCAAAACAAGCAAACGGACAGAAAGTTGATACTTGGACTCGAGATCTTCCGGATCTTGCGCCAACTTGGCCTGCAGTTCCTCAAGCGGCGCAAAGCCCTCCGCTTCTTCCATGAACTCAAGACGATTCTGTGGACGGTCACGTTCAGCCGTGTCCTCCGGGATGCCCGCCAGAACGGTACGCGCGTCCTCGAGGTCGCCCTTCTTGATCAGCACATCCGCCAGCTCGACGCGAAAACCCTGATTCGCGGGTTCCTCGTTGATGGCCTGCTGCAGGAGCGAGAGCGCGGTGTCGAAGTCGCCGGCGGCAATGATCTGTTCCAGCTGCGCCTTGATCATATCTGCGGGCGACTGCGTCAGCGCTTCCAGCAGATTGCGCAGTTCGGTTTCGTCGGCGGGACCATCGATCTGGTCGACGATCTTACCCTGATGCACGACGCGAATGCTGGGCAGACCCTGGACACGCAGATGTTGCGCCAGCGTCTGATCCTGCGCCACGTCACACAGGGCCAGTTTCACTTTCCCTGCGTACTGCCCAACAAGCGTTTCGACGACTTGTCGAGTATGCACGGAAGGGGGCACCTGGTCCGCCCAGAACAACAGCACCACGGGCTGGTTTTGGGAGGCTTCAACCACTTCGGTTTGAAAAGTCTCCGTAGTGACGTTTGCACTATCCATCAAAGTTCCACAGCTAAAAATTCCGGCGGCAATGGTACAACACCAGCCGGAAGGCGTCGCCCCCGCGGCGTTCCAGTCCCGTGTGAGCGACAAGTCGGGCGGTCAACGTGAAGGTCAGAAAACCTCGGCGAATCGGGTCTGACGTACTATGGGACGCACCCCGATCCAATCAAACCCATGTTCCTGGGTCGCAAATTCGAGACAGGCCAGGCGGCCATGCATATCGGCAAAGACCTCTTGCAGGATCGACATGGAATTATTCTGCTCCGAAACGTGGCCGACGAGCACGTGCAAACCGGGGTGTGCCAGCCGCATCAACAACGCGTAGGCCTGCTCGTTGGAAAGATGGCCGTAGTCTGCCGCGACCCGACGCTTCAGCCGTGGCGGATAACCGCCCTGCATCAACATCGTGCGATCGTGATTGGCTTCCATCAAAAGGTGCGTGCAGCCTTTGAATTGGGCGATCACATGTGGTGTGACACAGCCGAGATCCGACAAGACCCCAATATTCTCCACCCCATCGTCGAATACAAACTGGGTGGGCTGGCGGGCATCGTGGGGTACGACCACCGGATTTACCCGCACACCACCGTGGACAAACGGGACATCACCATCGAACGCTTCCCGATACAGGGCATCGTCACAACGCCGCAGGGTGCCATAGGATCCCAGCACCGGGATCTGGTATTTGTTGGAGAGGCTGGCCACCCCGCCGATGTGGTCCGCGTGTTCGTGAGAGACGAAAATCGCGTTGATATCGCCCGGGCTGACGTTGAGCGCCTGCAAGCGTCGCTCGGTCTGCTTCACGCTGAACCCGCAGTCGACCAGGAACAACCGGTCGCCGACCGCAACCAGGGTGCCGTTACCCTTGGAGCCGCTGCCGAGCGAGGCAAATCCCATCAGGAGGCATATTCGCGCAGCAGCACCAGCACCTGCTGGGCAAGTTCAGCGCCGGCCCGTGCGCCACCACCTTCTTCCAGCACGCTCACTTCGTAGCCATCCGCGTCGGCGATATCGACCTGCAAGCGCAGATCATAGGCCCCCGATGAACCCCCGCAGGAGAACGTGAGCCGGCAGAAGAACCCACCGCCCTGATCTTCGGCGTCCTCACCGGCGAACACCGCGTCGGTCAGCTTCACGTCAAAGGTGCCGGTCGCGCGATCCAGATTGACAATCTCTACGTTGGCGTTGTCCAGCGCTTGGCCGAGCGTCGCCCAGGCGCGTTCATAATCGAGGAACAACCGCAGAATGGGGTAACCCTGCTCATCCCGAGCGATCTCAGACTTGCGCGCGCTGCCGATCTGCAGCGCGACTTTGGATACGGTCTGCTCCGAAACCTTCGCCGCGATGTAGGCACCGATCTCGTTGAGCATATCGGCTTCCGCGCCGGCGATGTGCGAACGCAGGTCGTTGAGCTTGACGACCGCATCGCTGCTCGGCAGTGCCACGCTGTCATTTTCGTGTCGCACATGCACTTCGGTGGTCGCGGGGCGCAGGCCCTGCTCCACGCGCATCAGGAAGCGGTCTTGCCCCAGCATCATACCTTCTTCGTCTTTGGCTTCTTTCAGCACACTGCGGATCACATCTCGATAGGCCGGCGCGTCGAGCTGCATCCAACCCGTGTTCAGACGCCCATCCTGTGGTGCATCCAACGCGATGGGCACACCATTTTCCGCTAGAAACTGTTTGATCTTCGGCCACGCGGTGGTGGGCGGCTCAGGCAATACCAACCAGCGGCGCTCGCCCAGTCGTTGGATCCGCACTTCCTCGCGGTTGTCGCTGGCGTAGATGGCGTCGGGCAATGGGGGGCGGTTCGGGTAAAAACTCGGATTGGGAGAAGTTGGGGTCGCCGGGATCGGAAACGGATCCGTATCCGCCAGATCACGCAGACCCGGCGGAACCACCAGCGGGTTCTCCTGGCGCGCTTCCAGATAGTCATCCTTCGGATTCTTGATGATACCCTTGGTAAGTCCAAACAGCCCGCACCCGCTGACGCCGATCAAGAGCCCGCCACCGAACAGCACCATAACAAAGTTTCGCACAGACATCAGGCCAGGGCTCCTACAGCGCGCAGCCGCGCATCCAATTCATCATGTTGCGCCTCGCTCAAAGGCAGCAGCGGCAGGCGGATTCCCGGTCCGATCTTACCCATTCTGTGCAGGGCCCATTTGGAGGGTGTGGGCGACGGCTCGCAGAACAGAATCTCGTGGATGGGCTGCATCCGGGCATCGAGTTCGGTCGCCATCTTCGTATCCCCATCGAGAAACGCCTGCATGCATTGCGACATGAGCTGCGGGATCACGTTGGCCGTCACAGATATCGCACCCTGCGCACCGAGTTTAAGCATCTCGAGGTTCTGCCCATCTTCACCGGACAGCACCACAAAGTCATCGGCGACACGCTGGCGGATCTCCGCCACGCGCTGGGCATCGCCGCAGGCTTCTTTGACCGCGATCACGCGGGGCAGTTCGCTCAGCCGCGCGACGGTTTCGGCCTGCATGTCGCATGCGGTGCGCGGCGGCACGTTGTAGAGCACCAGATCGACATCGGTCGCATCGGCGATAGCACGATAGTGCGCGATCAGACCGTCCTGGGTAGGACGATTATAATAGGGTGTCACCAACAAGCACGCGTCCGCTCCAGCCGCCTGGGCCTCCTGAGTCTGGTGTATCGCCTCAGCGGTCGCATTGCTGCCGGTACCCGCGATCACCGGCACCCGACCGGCGACGATGTCGATGGTGCGTTTGATCACAGCCAGGTGTTCCTCGGTGTCGAGGGTAGCGGACTCGCCGGTGGTCCCCATCGGCACAATCCCGTGGGTGCCCGAGGCGACGTGCCACTCTATAAGGGCTTCCAGCGCGGTCCAATCGACCGCGCCATCGGCAGCCATAGGCGTCACCAGCGCAACGATGCTGCCTTTGAGCATGGTCACCTCTGTCTGATTTTGAAAGGCGGCATGTTACGTGCCTGACTGCATCCGCTCAACACCCGATATGCGCCGCGCCGCGCGTCGGATTAGATCGTAAAGTGAGCGCACTAAATGCGGGCCACTCACTTGCGTAGTCCATAACATTTTACGCTTGTTATAGCTATTTCGCGAAATCTTCCCATGACGGTTTGTTACAGTGGCACGTTATGCAGAATTTCCCGCTGGAAGAAGATCTCAAGGATTTCCCGCAAGCGCTTGAGTCCCTGGCCGCGCTTGCCGCATTCAGTGGTCCCGCCCTGCTGCAGAAGGTGACCGACTGGCTGTTCGAACGCGCGTCCCAATGGAACGCCGCCGGGGTGGTGGTCGGCGATATCCACGGCGCTTTTGGCGATCAGATTAAAGTGCGCGCCATCAGCGGCGTGGCGGGTCTGCAACTGGAGAGCTACTCCCTGGCAGGTATGCCCTGCTTGGAGGTTATCCAGGCAGAAGACACCTACCAGGTGCATATCAATCTTTCGAACCTCGACCCGGATAATCTGTTCGCCAAGCTCGAGGTACAGGAGTACATCGGTCATCCGCTACGCAATTCTTATGGTCGCCCGATCGGCGTGATGTGCGTGCTCGCTCGCGAACTCACCGACTCCCAACGCGCCCAACTCGATCGCAGCCTGGGTTGGCTCGCGCCGCGGGTGTCTAAGGAACTGAGCAGTCTGCGGCGCGACGAGGTCGTGCGCCGCACGAGCACGTGGCTGGCGCAGAGCAGCACAGAGGCGATACTGCGCGAGTTATGCGTGTCGAGTGCGAGCGCGCTTCAGGTCTCGACGGCGTTTGTGCTGAGTAAGGCCGACGGTCAGAACACCGAGCTGCGCATGCTCGCCCACGGCGGCGAGATCCTGGAGGAACTTCTGGGGACAGATCTGAGCGCGGACCCAGGGCCTCTGTCCCAGCACCTGACGGTCGAGCAGACCTTCCACCGCTCCGGGGTGACGCAGATGTTCGCCAACTCCAAACTGGTCAGCATCCTTGGGATGGACAGCTACCTGGCCTTTCCTCTCACCGACCCTGACAACCAGGTGATCGGTCATCTCGGCTGGGCGCACCGAGGACCGATGTCCGACATCCTGCCGCTGGAAGAAACGCTGGAGGTGTTTCGTGCGTCCGCGACCGCTGAGCTGTTGCGCGAGCGCCAGACCGCAGAACGCAAACGCATGGTTGCGGCCCTGCAGACCAAGGATCGCCTGGAGAGTCTGGGGTTGATGGCCGGGGCCATCGCCCACGACTTCAACAATCTGCTGGTGTCGATCATCGGCAACACCAATCTGGCCATGGACGTCTCCTCCGATGAAGCGATCGAGTTTCTGCAGCGGGTGGAGCAGGCGAGCGTGCAGGCCGGGGACATCGTCAACCAGCTCCTGGCCTACGCCGGCAAACATCAAGACGAGTTGCGACTCGCGAACCTGAATGAAGTGGTTGTGCAATCGGTGGAACTGCTCGGTTTGTCCGGGCAGCCACGCATCACGACGCACCTCGCCCTGATGGAGAGCATCGCTCCGGTCTGGGCTGATCCGACCCGCCTGCAGCAAGCGGTCATGAATCTGATCCTCAATGCCCAGGAGTCTTTTGCCGACCATGGCGGCACCATTCAACTGCACAGCCGCGAGTGCACGTTGACCCGTGACGATCTACAGGGCATGCGACACGGCTACGAGGCAGATGCGGGCGATTTTGTTGAATTCGGTGTTGAGGACAACGGCAGCGGTATGTCCGCCGAGATCATCGAGCGCATGTTCGACCCGTTCTACACCAGCAAGGAACTCGGCCAGGGTCTGGGACTCGCGACGTTGCTCGGCTTTGCCAAAGCCCACCGCGGCGCGATCGATGTGCGCTCCGAGGTCGGCGTCGGCAGCCATATCAGTTTGTTTCTACCGCGGGCAGAGCAGACCGAACCCGCGGTCAATACGCCTGCGGATCATCCAGACCGACGCCCTCTTCCCGGTCTGCCAGTCCTGGTGGTGGATGACGAAGAAGGCGTGCGCACGGTCATGCAACGGCTACTGGAAAGCGTCGATTACCAAGTGGAGACGGCTAGCTCGGGACAGGAGGCCATGGATCTGATCGCCAGCGGACGTCGCTACGCGCTGGCTGTCATCGACATCGCCATGCCGGGCCGCAACGGCTGGGAAACCCTCGATGCGATCCGGGCTCTGCAGACAGACCTGCCGATCATCATGATGAGCGGCTACACCGAAGAGGACAGTGCCGCCAAGGAAGCGCAACGCCAGGGTGCCCGGTTCCTGCCCAAACCGTTCCGCCGCGCGGAGCTGGAGACCTTGATCAACCGCACCGTGGGCAGAGATCGGCCGAGCGGTTTATAGCCAGCGGACCGGTGAATGCCTCACGCCGCCGAGTGGCAAGTTATGGTGCAAATTTCGCTGCGGGTCAGGCCTGCTGAGGTGGTGGTTCGGCGCTGCGCGCCAGCGGCCAGGCTTTGTAGATCGCCTTGATCAGTGTAGCGAGCGGGATCGCGAAGAACACGCCCCAGATACCCCACAAGCCGCCGAACGCAAGCACCGCGACGATGATGGTGATGGGGTGCAGATCCACCACCTCGGAGAACAACACCGGCACCAGCACGTTGCCATCCAGAAACTGGATGATGCCGTAAATTCCCATCACCCAACCCAGTTCCCAAGACCAGCCGAACTGGATGACCGCGATCACAAATACCGGCAGGGTTACCAGGGCCGCACCGACAAAGGGGATCAGCACCGACAAACCGACCAGCACCCCGAGCAGCGCGGCGTAGTTGAGATCGCGCCAGGTGAAACACACAAACGTGACGGCGCCGACGATCAGAATCTCGATGAACTTGCCGCGCACGTAGTTGCCGAGTTGTTCGTTCATCTCCTGACCGACCGATCGCAGCAGCGGACGATCCGTCGGTACCAGGGTGCGCATCCAGGCCAGGAGTTCCGCGCGGTCTTTGAGAAAGAAGAAGACCGAAATCGGCACCAGCACCAGATAGATGATCAGCCCGAGCAGTGAGAACACTTGTGAGAAAGCGGTCTCCAGCACGATGGCACTGAAGTTGCCCAATTCTCGAGCACCCTGGTCCAGAACTGCATCAACCTGCTCCTGAGTGACAAATTCGGGAAAGCGCTCAACCAGCGTGGCCAGACCTTCCTGCAAGCGTTCCACAACGCTTGGCAGCAGACTCAAGACTCCCTGGAGCTGTTGCCACAACACCGGTGCGACGATCAGTACCAGGGCAAACACCACACCCAGAAACACCAGGAAGCTGGTGATCACAGCGGCCAGATGCGGGCAGCGCCAGCCTTCGAGGGTTTTCACCAGACCCTGCAACAGGAAGGCGATTACCAAACCGCTCAACACCGGCGCGAGATATGCGCCAAGAAACGCGAGGGTCAACAGGATGACCGTAATCAATACGATGAGGTATATCGCATCTTCGTTAGAGAAGTAGCGATTCAGCCAGGCGCCGATGACATCGAGAAACTTCACGTGTCTTTTTTTTGTAACACGTAGAAATAGACGCCGTTTTCTTCGCCTGATTCCAACAGCGCGTTGCCACTCTGACGGGCAAAAACATCAAAATCCCGCACCGATCCCGGGTCCGTCGCCAGCACCCGAACACGCTCGGCAGGCGCCATCTCGTTGAGAGCTTTTTTGGCCTTCAACAAAGGCATAGGGCAGTTCAGGCCGGTGACGTCAAGGATTTGAACTTCTTGTGCACTCATGGCTCGAAGTATATAGCGGTTGGTCACCGGGGGACCAGAGATGTAAAAGCGTCAGATGCCCCAGAACAACGTGCTACAGTTGCGCCAGCTGCTGCGCGACCTGCATTAGCCGGTGAAGGTCGAGCTTTCCCAGCGGCAGCGCGACAGGCCCCAGCGGCACGGGCTAGGCAATAAAGCAGCGACAGCCAGTATGATCGACAGATACAGCTGATCGATAGACACAGACAAATCGGCAGGCAAGATTGATAGACCGACGGGAAGATAGACCGATCAACACTAGGGCCACACAGACCTGTTTCAAAAAGATCAGCTCCACCCGGCTGCACGGATTGTGCCGGGCGGTGCTCCTGGGCTGCGCGCTCGCTGGCCTGATTCAGCAACCCGTGGCGGCGGTCGAAGCGCACCAGTTACCGAGCCTGGGTGATGCCTCCTCGCGCACCATATCGCCGCAGCTCGAAGCGCGCATCGGCGAGACGTTCATCAAACAGATCCACTCCGCCCTACCCACCGTCAGCGATCCGTTGATCAAGTATTACGTCACCTCCCAGCTCACGGAGCTGGCTCAGTATTCAGACCTGCGCGAAGCCATCCTGCAGGTGGTGGTGATCGACAATGAGCAGCTCAATGCGTTCGCCGCCCCAGGGGGGGTGGTCGGGATCAATCTCGGCTTAATGCTGCAGGCCCAGGATGTCCACGAATATGCGAGCGTGATGGCCCACGAACTGGCCCACCTCAGTCAGCGGCATTTCGCCCGTGGGGTGGAAGAACAACGCGCGAACGCGTTACCCACTCTGGCTTCGCTAATCGCCGCCCTGATTATCGGCGCGGCCGGTGGCGGCGACGCCGCGCTCGCGGCGATGACCACCGCCCAGGCCGCCAACCAGGCCAATCAGCTGCGCTTCAGCCGCGAGCGTGAGAGCGAAGCAGACCGGGTGGGCATGAATACCCTCATCCGTGCCGGATTGGATCCCGCAGCGATGTCGCGCATGTTCGAGCGTATGCAGCGCGCCTATCGTTTCACCCGCCGTCCGCCGGAATTCCTATTGACCCACCCGTTGTCCGAGACGCGAATCACCGACGCCCGCAACCAGGCACTGGATCAGCCGCGCCGCAACTATGCGGATTCCCTCGACTACCAGCTGATGCGTACCCGTGCACAGGTCCACTATCAAAAGAACCCCCGACAGGGAATCGCGAGCTACGGTAAACGACTGAAGGACAACCCCGGTGACATCGCGGCTCAATACGGGCTAGCGCTTTCTCTCAGCGCTGACAAGCAACACGACGAGGCCTTGAAACTGGTGGAGCAACTGCTGGGGCGCAACCCGCAGAGTATTCTCTACAACGCGGCCTACGCCGATTTGCTGATCGAAGCCGAGCACTACGGCCGCGCGAGCAGGCTGCTTTCCCACCAACTGGTGCTGAACCCCAACAATCCCCCGCTTGCGATGCTCTATGCCAAGGCACTGAACGGCGATGGAGAACACGAGCAGGCCGAGGAAGTGCTGGAACGCCAGAGCAAAGCCGCGCCGACCGACGTCGATGTGTGGTATGAACTCGCGGAGACAGCGGGGCTGGCGGGAAACATCACCGGCGTACATCTGGCACGCGCCGAGTATTTCTATCTACACGGCGCTTATCAGCGTTCGATCCAGCATCTGGAATATGCCCAACGTTTGGTGCGACGCCGCAACCCGCAGCTGGTGACCAAACTGAGCCAGCGCATCCAAGACCTGCGCACCGAAATTCGTATGGCGCAGCAGAGCTAAGCCGAGGCTTCGTTAGCTTTTCTGTTATCCCGGTCTGTTTCCCGCCGCATCACCGGGTCGATTACCAGACTCCGCTGATGGGAAAGTACGATCAGCGGCGCTGAAAAGCGAGCATGCGATCGAGGGGTTGTTTGGCGCGCAGACCCAATGCGGGGTCGACATGAATCTCGTTACCGGCGCGGTACTGTGCATCCTGCAACAACTTATCCAACGCCTCCAGCTCATTCATCGCCATCCACGGACAATGGGCACAGCTGCGACAGGTCGCGCCGTCCCCCGCCGTGGGTGCTTCGATGAAACGCTTGCCGGGGTTGAGCTGTTTGAGCTTGTGGAAAATGCCGCGATCGGTCGCCACGATAAAGGTCTCGTGGGGAAGCTCAGACGCCGCCTTGATAATGGCGCTTGTCGATCCCACGGCATCCGCCATGTCGACGACGGCTGCGGGCGATTCCGGGTGCACCAGCACGGCAGCATCCGGGTAAACCTTCTTCATGTCCACCAGCGACTGCGCCTTGAACTCCTCGTGCACCACACACGCCCCACTCCAGAGCAGCATGTCCGCCCCGGTCTGCTCCTGAATATAGTGGCCGAGATGTTTATCCGGCGCCCAGAGGATTTTCTCGCCGCGGTCTTTGAGATGGGTGACAATTTCCAGCGCACAGCTGCTGGTCACCACCCAGTCGGAGAGCGCCTTTACCTTCGCCGAAGTATTGGCATACACCACCACCGTTCTATCGGGGTGGGCATTGCAAAACGCCTCAAATTCATCGGGGGGACAGCCCAGGTCCAGCGAACACTCCGCCTCCAGCGTGGGCATGAAGACACGCTTTTCCGGGGAGAGTATCTTGGCGGTCTCGCCCATAAAGCGCACGCCCGATACCACCAGGGTATCAGCGTCACAGTCGCGCCCGAAACGGGCCATCTCCAGGGAGTCCGAGACAAATCCGCCGGTCGCTTCGGCCAGATCCTGGATGTCAGAATCCACGTAGTAGTGAGCGACCAGCGTGGCCCCGAGTGCTTGCAGGCCTTCGCGTATGCGTGCCTTGTAGGTGTCGCGGTCGCCGTGATCGAGTTTGCACGCCTCGACCACCGGCACTTCTTCCGCCGGTAGGCTGTAGTCTTTCAAGGCTATGGTTTTAACGTCCACGATCAGTCTCTTGTTCACCCTAGATTGATTTGCTCATGACTTGTTACAGTCACTCATGTCTGTCCCGGCAAATGTTGTCGCATGCGCCAGCTTCGGGATAAATCGCACCTCGCAGCGTATGTAAGTTGAGTACGCTCGTCCAGGAACCAAGATGGTATCGGGATCGCGGGGTAAAATCGAATCACCGCGCTCAAGTGCCGTGCGCAACACTTTCATGCAACCCCTTAAGTGCTGAATTTTGCTGGATTTTTACATTGTCAGCGCAGTCGAGGACTCCTAAGATGCACCTGGTGCCAAAGCCAGCCATGAACCCCAGCATACTCTTCCTGATCACCACTGCCACCGAACACAACGACAATCACCTGCGCTTGCCCCAGGCGTTTGCCGCGCGCGGTTGGGAAGCGGTTGTCGCAGACCACGAAACCCTGCAATGGGAGCACGGCACGCTGCGCGCGGATGGCCATGATGTGGCGGCGGCCGATCTGATCTGGACGCTGGGCTTCGGCCCGCTCAACACCTATGCCGATCGCGCGCAGATGCTCGGTCAACTCGCGCCGCAGCGCTTGGTGGTGCCGATGCAGGCCTGGCAGCAATTGCACGGCAAGGCCGCCTGGCTGGAAGCTGCGCCACCCACCTACATCGCCACACACGCCGAGGGGCTGGCGACGCACATCACCGCGGGCAGCGATTGGGTGCTCAAACCTCTCGGCGGTAGTCTCGGTCGCGATGTGATCAGGGTGCAAGATCCCGACACCGTACACACCCACATACGCTCGCGCCCCACCGGCATGTGGATGCTACAAGCCTTTGTGCCCGAGATCGCTGAGGGCGAGTTACGCACCCTGATCTGCGGGGAAGAGATCGTCGGCACCTACCGTCGCATTGCGAATCAGGACGCCGGCGAATTTCGCGCCAATCTGGCTCAGGGCGCACGCGCCGAGATCGCCAGCCTCAACCCTGGACAAGCAAGCCTGGTCGCAGCTACCCATCAGCGTCTGCAACAAGCCGGTGTACGCTTTGCCGCGATCGATATCGTTGGCGAATATGTTATGGAGGTGAACCTAGCCAATCCGGGCGGCTTGTCAACGCTTGCTGGGCTGTACGATTCCGACCCGTATCAGACCGTGGTGGAAGCGCTGGGGCACTGCATCGCGCCCACAAGCACATCGGTAGGATGAGGTTTCGCCGCCTAATCGCTAAGGAAAGTCGTCGTCCCCACGCAGGTCCAACATCGCACGCAGCTCTTGCAGACGCATCTCGCGCGTGGCGATGCGTTCGCGTAGATCGCGGATTTGCGGATCGTCCTCCGCGCGTTCGAGCAACTGCAGGTTCTGCAACTCGAGTTTGAGACGCTCGAGTTCTCGCAGCATGAGCGCAACCACGTCCCGCAGCGAGGTATTGAGATCCTCATCGTCCATGGACTGCTCGTCTGCGGAAGGGTCGATCATCGCTCAGCTCAGCGGGTTCCACCGTCGACGCGTATGGTCGTGCCGGTGGTGAACTTGCTCGTGGGACTGGCCAGATACAAGGCAGCACCTACAATCTCGTCCGGCTCACCCCCGCGACCGACGGCGATGTTCTCCTCCGCCCGAGCGTTGAAGGCCTCCATATCCCAAGCTTTGGAGATATCGGTGAGAAAGGGACCGGCGATGATGCTGTTGACCCGCACGTTCGGACCGTAGGCAAAAGCGAAGGAGCGGGTCAGGTTATTGAGGCCGGATTTGGCTGCCCCGTAGGGCTCTGAAGTGGGTGAGGGGTTCACCGACGCGGTGCTCGATATGTTCACAATGCTGCCGCCCTCGCCTTTTGCCATGCGGCTCCCGACCAATGCCATCAGCCGAAACGGGCCCTTGAGATTTACGCCGACCACCTTGTCGAACAGCTCCTCGGTCACATCGGTAAGCTCCGGGTAAAGCGGCGACATACCCGCGTTGTTGATCAGAATATCGACCTTGCCGAACTCCGCATACGCCGCCTCGACCAGTCCGCCCATCTCATCCCAATGCGCAACATGGGCCCCATATGGCAGTGCCTTGCGACCCAGGGCACGAATCTCACCAGCGACCTCCTCACAGGCCTCGGCCTTGCGACTGGTCACCACCACGTCTGCACCACGTTCGGCCAGCGCGAGCGCCATCTCGCGTCCCAGACCACGACTGCCCCCGGTGATCAGCGCAACCTGACCGCTGAAATCCAAAAGCTTGTCCATACCACCCCCCTGATCTAACACCGATATCCACTGCACCGGCCACAACCGCCCACACGCTGAAGCGTGCATCGTCGCGTCAGCGCAAAGACGCCCACACTTTAACGAAGTTTGCCGGGACTCTAAAGTGCATGGCCCCTTAAGTACCTCACACCGCGCCGCGATGCTAGACTCTGCCGCCTTATGAGGAGGGGCATCAGCAGCCCTGGCATTTGAATCTGAAGAAAGGTAAGAGGTCTGCATGGGCATTCTGGATGGTAAAGCCGCGTTGGTCACCGGTGCTGGTGGCGGTTTAGGACGAGCGCACGCGCTGCTGCTGGCACAGCAAGGTGCCGCGGTTGTGGTCAACGATCTTGGTGGCAGTCGCGATGGCACCGGCGCAGGTGCATCGATGGCGGATACGGTGGTGGAAGAGATTCAGGCCGCAGGCGGTCAGGCCATCGCTAACTACGGCTCGGTCACCGACCGGGAAGACGTGGAGGCGATGGTAAAAGCCTGCGTCGACACGTTCGGCAAAATCGATATCTGCATCGCCAACGCCGGCATTCTGCGCGACAAGACTTATAAGAAAATGGACGACGCGATGTGGGACGCTGTTGTCGACGTGCACTTGCGCGGCACCTACCTGACCACCAAGGTGGCGTACGATCAGATGCTCGAACAGGGCAACGGCGGACGCATCGTGGTGACCAGTTCGACCTCCGGTCTGCTCGGCAATTACGGCCAGACCAACTATGGCGCCGCCAAAGCGGGCATCGCCGGACTGATGCGCTGCCTCTGGCTGGAAGGGTTGAAGTACGGCATCACCGTGAACGTGCTGGCACCGACAGCCACGTCGCGCATGACCACGGACATTCTCCCCGAGGACATTCAGGACAGGTTTCCCCCCGAAGCGGTCTCTCCGCCCGTGGTATGGCTGTGCACCGACGAGGCTGCAGAGGTCACCGGTCGACAGTTTCTGGTCGGCGGTAATCGCGTCTCCCTGCTGTCCTGGCAGGTTACCCCGATCGGCGAGCGCAAGCTGGAGGACGGCATCTGGGGGGTGGAAGAGATCGGCGAGAAAATTCTGGCCAGCAAGGAACACTGGCCACCGATCAACCCAATGCGTGGCTGAGCATGCAGCAGGCGGCGCGGTGTGGCACACGCCCACCGCCAGGATGCCCCGGCCAGGACCACTCGCATACGGTCGCAACAAGTGCGAGATAGAGACTTCGACGAACTGGGAGACAATTTATGAACTTTGGTTTCAGCGAAGAGCAGAATCTGCTGCGCGACCAGGTCGAGCGCTTCATGCAGGAAGCCTGCCCCATGCCCCGCGTGCGCGAGATCGCCGCCACCGATAGCGGCTTCGACCAAGGTCTGTGGCAGCAGATGGCTGAGCTCGGCTGGTTGGGACTCATCACCCCGGAGGAATATGGTGGTCTGGGTCTCAAGTGGATCGACCTGACCGTGGTACTCGAAACCGCCGCAGCGGGTCTCTGCCCGCTTCCTATAGCGTCCAACGCCTTGTCGGCGGCGGCGATATTAGCCTGCGGCAGCGATGCGCAAAAGCAACAGTGGCTGCCGGCGATGGCCAGCGGCCAGGTGACCTGCACCCTGGCTCTGTATGACCAACCCAACTGGATCGCTCCCGATGCAATCACAGTACAGGCTCGAATCGAAGGTGACCTGGTGACGCTTTCAGGCAGCAAGCCGTTCGTGAATGACGCGATGAGCGCCGACTACCTGCTGCTGGCGGTGAACACCCAAAACGGACCGGCGCTCGCGGCGCTGGACCGCGAAAGCGTGTCCCTCACACCCCAGCACGCGATGGACACCACAAAGCCCATGGCGCGCGTGGCGCTGGACGGGGTGACGCTGTCCACCGACTATCTGCTGCCGATGGATACGGCTCAGCTGGCCTATCTCACCGACTGCGGCGCCATGGCAACCACCGCGGAGATGATCGGCGCGGCTGCCGCCACTCTCGAGTTGACCAGCGCATATGCCAAGGAACGTATCCAGTTCGGCAAACCCATCGGCCAGTACCAGGGCGTTAAACACCGCCTAGCAGAAATGTTTGTCGACGTGGAATCGGCCCGCTCGCTGTGCTACTACGCCGCCTGGACCATCGACGACGACCCCCAGGAGACGCCCCGCGCGGTGTCCCTCGCCAAAGGTTATGCCTCTGATGGCTTTGCCCAGATCGGCATCGACGGGGTGGGTTTGCATGGCGCGATTGGGTTTACGGCTGAATACGACGCGCAGTTGTACCTCAAGCGCTCGAAGTGGGCGCGGCCGATGTATGGCGACTCGGACTACCACCTGGATCGCATCGCTCAACTAGGAGGCCTGTAATGGACTTTGACTACACCGCCCAAGAACAGGCATTCCGCGAAGAAGTGCGCGGGTTTCTGGCCGAGCATCTGCCCCCCAAGGCAGAGCGCGACCGCGACTTCCTGAGGGGCTGGCTCGAAAAAGTGCGCGAGAAAGGCTGGGTCGGTTTCAGCTGGCCCAAGGAGTTTGGCGGCAGTGACGGCGGCCTGATCGAGCAGACCATCCTGCGCGAAGAGATGGCGCTGGCGAAGGCCCCGCCACTCGGCACGTCTTTTATGGGCTTGGCCTGGGTGGGTCCCGGCATCATGCAGTACGGCACCGAGGAGCAGAAGCGCAGATTCATCCCCGACATCCTCGACAGCAAGGTCATCTGGTGCACGGGATACTCCGAACCCAACCACGGCTCGGATCTCGCCGCTATCCAATGCAAGGCGGTAAAAGAGGGCGATCACTACGTGGTGAACGGCCAGAAGATCTGGACCACCGGCGCCCCCTACGCGCAGTGGATCATCCTCCTGGTGCGCACCGACTTTGAGGTCGAGAGCAAACACGACGGCATCACCTGCCTACTCGTCCCCATGGACAGCGAAGGCCTGGAAGTAAGGCCGATCGAGAACATGGCCGGAGATAAGCATTTCGCGGAGATTTTCTTCACCGATATGCGCGTGCCGATCGAAAACCGCCTCGGCGAAGAGGGCGAAGGCTGGAACGTCACGGTTAACGCGCTGGCCAACGAAAGATCGTCCTCTTGGCAGCTCTCTCTCCTTCTCAACCTTATGTGTAAAGGGTTGCAGAGGGAGAAACTTGTAGCAGCAGCACTGGCACAATGAACTCTATGCAATGTGAACTTATGC
>JBCCHL010000029.1:0-31508 GCA_039028775.1 Pseudomonadota bacterium
CATCGGTTGGCTCAATATCTCCAGTCGGATGTCCACACGCTGGCAACCGAGAAGGTCGCTCACCACTTCTGTCGCCTGGGTGATCTCGCCGACCAATGTCGGGCATACTGATGCGGACAAAGCGTCGGCCAATGCGTTGGCATCACCCGCCTCTTGAACCCAATTCGACGGTGGGAGACCGCGCGAGCTTAGCAGTTCCTGTGCATACGCCTGGGAGGATTGCGCACGTGGCCGCGTTATGCTGATCAGTTCGACATCCTCATCATAGAACGCGGCGAAGTCGGCCAGGGTATCGCTCACAACGTGTTGCATTAGGCTTCCTCTTCGACGATTTCTTCAATCCACTGGGGGAAGGGATCAGGGTAGGCCGTCCAGGCTTGTCGGCCTTGTTCTATTTCTGCTTCGGTCAGCAGGCAAGCGTCGAGGCCGATCCGTGCCTTTGCCTCGTCGAGATCCTGGCCGATAAAGACGATTTCCTGGCGACGGTCGCCATAGGGCGATTCGGACCTACTCTCGATAGAGGCGCGGTAGTCAGCGTCGTCAGGCCATTGGCTTTCTGGCACCGCGGCCCAGAACAAACCGGCAAATCCATGATTCATAATCCCTCCTGCCTGGGACCAGGATCCTGCCAGATCGAAGCGGGAAGCGAGCCAGAAGTAGCCCTTTGAGCGCACCAGGTTGCCGTACTGCCAGCCCGCCACCAGGAAGTCGTAGAGTCGTTGCGGGTGAAACGGTTTGCGCGCTGCGTAGACAAAGCTGCCGATGCCGTATTCTTCAGTTTCGGGCATGTGTTCACCACGTAGTTCTGCCAGCCAACCGGGCGCGCTTGCCGCTTCTGCGAGGTCGAACCGTCGGGTCCCAAGAATTGCCTTAGGATCGATATTGCCGCGTTCTGCGACGATGACTTCTGCGGCGGGATTTAAGCGTCGCAGCGTCGCCATCAGCGCATCGGACTGTGCGGGGTCGATCAAGTCGGTCTTGGTGACCACGAGAACGTTGCTGAACTCGACTTGATCGATGAGGAGATCCGCGATGTTGCGCTCGTCCTCCGAGCCAACCTCCATATGCTGGTCTTTCAAACTGTCCGCTGCCCGCAGCAGGCGGGGGAAGTTGTAGGCATCCACGACCGTGACCATGGTATCGAGGCGGGCCAGACTGCCGAGCGACCGCCCTGATTCGTCTTCGAAAGTGAAGGTTTCTGCCACCGATAGCGGTTCAGATACGCCGGTCGACTCGATCAGCAGATAGTCGAAACGCCGTTCGTCCGCGAGGCGTGCAACTTCTATCAACAGGTCTTCCCGCAAGGTGCAACAGATACAGCCATTGGTCATCTCGACGAGTTTCTCGTCGACCTGTTGCAACGAGACATCTTCGCGCAACAATTCAGCGTCGATGTTGACCTCCCCCATATCGTTCACGATGACAGCGACGCGCAGTCCGTCACGATTGTTGAGGACATGATTCATGAGTGTGGTTTTCCCTGCACCTAGAAAACCTGACAGCACGGTGACCGGTAGAGCTGAGCTCACGGCGTTCTCGTTTTGGGTAATGTTATAACATAACATTTATTGCGAACGATGCAAGCCCAAGCCGCGCAGCTCGTCTCGCCTGACTCTGGCGCGGCGTTGTGTCAGTATCCGCGCCTCAAAATCACCACTCCCGGTTAAAGCTATGCCCGAACAGGATCCCACCTGGGTTGCCCTAATGCCTGCCCTCGTTGCTGTGGTTACCGCCATTCTCACCCGCCGTCCCATAGAGTCGCTTCTGGCTGGTGTGTTCATTGGTTTGTTGTTGATCGAGCCGGGTGGGGCAGTTGTCAACTTTTCCGCGATTCTGCTGCAGGTGATGATGGATGAGACCATCGCGTGGGTGATCATTGTCTGCGGCCTGATGGGTAGTCTGATCGCCTTGTTGATGCGGGTTGGGGCTGCTAGTGCTTTCAGCCGAGCGCTGGCGGCTCGCGCGTCAGGACAGAGCAGTGCATTGTTGTACACCTGGCTGCTCGGGCTGTTGATCTTCATCGATGACTACTTAAACGCCCTTGCGGTCGGCTCGGCCATGCGCAAAGTCACCGACAAGTTTGGCGTATCGCGCGAGAAGCTCGCCTATGTGGTGGACTCCACCGCCGCACCGATCTGCATGCTCGTACCGGTATCCACCTGGGCGGTATTTTTTGCCGGGGTGCTCGAATCCTCCGATCTGGCCGCGCCCGGGCAGGGCATGGCGCTGTATATCAGTTCGATCCCATATGTGCTGTATGCCTGGGTGGCGGTGCTTATCGTGCCACTGGTCGCCATTAACAAGATTCCCGCGCTGGGCATGATGAGGACGGCGGATGCGCAAGCCGCGGACAGGATTGAACAGTCGCAGGATGAGTTTGCGCAGGACGACGTTGAGGACGACAAGCGGGTAAAAACCTATCACTTCCTGGTACCCATCCTGGCGCTGCTCGGCTTCAGTATCTGGTATGACCTGGACGTCCAACTGGGTGTCATCGTCGCGGTCGCTGCCACAATTTTGCTGTACGGTGTGCAGCGCCTCATGGCGTGGGGTGAGATGTTTGATGCCGTGCTTGATGGCATCAAGCTCATGGTGCCTGCGCTGACCATCGTGGTGGTCGCCTTTATGTTCAAAGAGGTGAACGACCAGCTGGGACTTTCGACCTACGTGATCGCGACGGTGACACCCTTGCTTTCGGCGCTGCTGTTGCCGGCAGTGGTGTTCATCACGATGGCGTTTATTTCGTTTGCAACGGGATCGAGCTGGGGCATCTTTGCGATCGCCGTACCGATCGTGTTGCCGCTGGCCGAGGGACTGGGCTTAAGTGCCCCGTTGGCCATCGGCGCCTTGCTGTCGGCCAGTGCGTTCGGCAGTCACGCGTGCTTCTATTCCGACGCCACGGTGCTGGCGGCTCAGGGCAGTGGGTGTGGCGTTATGGCCCACGCGTTGACGCAGATACCCTATGCGGTGCTGGCGGCGGTAATTTCGGCCGCAGGGTTGACGTTGTTGGCCGCGTTATAAGGGAGACCTGCGCTTAACCCCGGCGCTAGTCGTCGGGCAGTTCGATGCCGTACAGCTCCAGGTATTCGTGGATGTCTTCGTCGTCGTGATTGCGGATGGTCATGTCCGCGCCGGCGCCTTTCAATAGATAGAACACATCCTCGCGGCCGGCGGCGGCCACTTCCATCAGCGCGGTATTGCCCAGCGCGTTCTGACTGTCGATGTTCACCCCGGCGACGATCAGTCGCTGGATCGCCTCTAGCGAACCCTCCAGACACACCCAGTGGAAGAAGGTCTGCCCCATGGCCCCTTTGTGTGTCTCGGCTTGTTGGAGAAGTTGGGGGTGAATGTCCGCACCCTTCTCCAACATCTGGTAAATCTGCATCCAACCGCGTTCGTCCATGGCTCAAAGCAACTCCTGCGCGAGTGCCTCTAAGGATGCCATGATGTTGTCCGGCTGGTAGAAACCGAGCATGGGGATGATGCGATCGACGCCCAACTCGGCGTACGCCTCGAGCATCGCTCGATTCGGTGGCTTGGGTGGGGTCACCGAGATCTCCATGTCGCCCAGACCAACACCGCGATCATAGCGGGCCTTGGCCAGGTTCAGTTGCTCCAGAACCTTGCCTGCGGTTTCAGGGTCCATGGCGAAGCCGTACCAGCCGTTGCCATGGGTGACCGCGCGCCGTAATGCGGCAGGACTGGCGCCGCCGACGACAACAGGCGGTCCACCGGCTTGGGCCGGGCGCGGCTGGGCCTGGATGTTGTCGAAGGTGGTGAACTTGCCGTCAAACTTAGGTTTGTCCTGGGTCCATAGCGCCCGCATTGCGTCGATGTATTCGTCCGTGCGCGCGCCACGGCTGGCGAAGTCTACGCCCAAGGCGGCAAACTCTTGATGTAGATAGCCTGCACCGATGCCGAACAACAGGCGGCCGCCGCTCAGGTGATCGAGGCTGCCGATCTCCTTGGCCAGTACCACCGGATTGCGTTGCGCGATCAGCGTGATGCCGGTGCCTAGTTTGATGGTGCTTGTGACCGCAGCGAGATAGGCGAGATGGGTCGGCGGATGCACCATCGGCGTTTCTGGTGCCGCCGGAGACGGTGTTTCGCGGGGGTCGGGCAGCACCACATGTTCCCCGGTCCATAGCGAATCGAATCCCAGGCTCTCCGCATGTTGTGCCAGATCGGCACTCCACTTTGGATCGCTCAAGAAATTCATATTGATGCCAAACAGACCGACTTTCATATCCTCTCCCCAAAACAATGCGGGTGTTATGTTACTGGCTTTGACCGAGATCGGCAGCGCTATTTCTACCCCTGCTTGGAGGATCAGCCGAGGATTCCCTCGCGACTGTATAGCTTGATCGCCACCCAGGTCATGATCGCGGCGTAGACGCTGGTGGCGAGCATGGAAGCCCCCGCGAGCAACGGCTCGATGGGTTCGGACTTGATCAGATCGGTGGAGAGAATCGACTGGCTCAGCGATGGCACAAACATGTACTCAAGCGTGGTCTCCACGTTCAGGAACTGCGCCAGGATGATCGGCAGGGTGGGGACCAGAATGACGATGGTGAGATAGGTCTGCGCTTCTTTGTAGGTTTTGGCGAACGAGGCCACCACGGTCATCAGCGCCGCGGCAAACACCACCAGGGGCAGCACGACCACCAGGATGCCCGCCAACTGCCCGACACCGATCTCCAAGGCCATGCCGATCCGCTCAAACGGCACAAACGGGACGGCAAAATACAACGACACCAGAAACACGATCACACTCAAAGTGCCGAAAACCGTGGTGGCTGCAATCTTGCCAAGCACCAGATCGGTGCGCGAGATCGGTTGGGTGAGCAAGGGTTCCAACGAGCCGTGTTCACGCTCACCCGCGGTGGTATCGATGGCGAGGTAAAAACCGCCCATGAACACCACCATCACCAGGAAGTAGGGTAGCGAAGCGAGGATGGTCAGCGCGCGGGCTGCGGGCGAGGCGACGTCTTGTTCCTGGGTGGTGATGGGGCGCATCAGGGTCGGATCCACCCCGCGCATCATCATCCGCAGCGAGCCGATTGTGCGACTGTAGCCGTTCAGGTAGCCGCGCAGGGTGCCGAGTTGGCGACGGGTGGAATTGATCTGGCTGCTATCGTGGATCAGGATCAGGCTGTTGATCTTACCTTTGGCGTA
Organism: Pseudomonadota bacterium; assembly: GCA_039028775.1. Classification (GTDB taxonomy): domain Bacteria; phylum Pseudomonadota; class Gammaproteobacteria; order Pseudomonadales; family Azotimanducaceae; genus UBA4421. The sequence continues at coordinate 5,176 of JBCCHL010000029.1, forward strand.
GCGCTCGGCGTAGTCCGGATTGACCACCAACACCAGATCGTGATCGCCGGCGGTGACCAGGTCTGCCGGGTTGTCGGCGTCTTCCCTGATGATCTCCGTGTTCTGCTGCTCGAGGTAAGCCATCAATCCGGGTGCGTGTTCAGCGCCCACCACGGTAAAACTGATGCTGTCGTCAGACTCGCCCAGGGCGCGTTCCAGCACAAACACCATGATGCCGACAAAAAATACCGGGCCGAGTATCGCCAGCGAGAACGACGAGATCAGCGTGCGGCGGTCGCGCAGGTTATCGACACACTCTTTGGCCAGGACGACTGAGAAACTCATGCACCGGCCTCTTCTTCGACACCCGCCAGCCGGACAAAAGCATCTTCAAGATCCGTAGTGCCAGCGTTGGCGCGCAACTCATCGAGTGTACCGCTGAACTTCACCTCGCCCTTGCCAATGATGATCACGTCGTCACACAGGGCCTCTACTTCTTGCATGATGTGGGACGAAAACAGGACACACTTCCCCTCGCGCTTGAGACCCAGGATGATTTCGCGTAACGCGCGGGTCGCCATGACATCCAGGCCGTTGGTCGGTTCGTCGAGGATGACGTGCTGGGGGTTGTGGATCAGTGCCCGGGCCAACGCCACTTTGATCTTCTGACCCTGTGAGAAGCCCGCGGTGCGCCGTGCGGCGAAGTCGCGCATCTCCAGTTGCCCGAGCAGTACCTCAATCCGTTCTTCCACCTCGGTTTTGTCCATACCCTGCAGGCGGCCGAAGTAACGCACATTCTCGATGCCTGTCAGGCGGGCGTAGAGGCCGGAATTGTGCGGCAGCACGCCGATCGCCTTGCGCACCTGCAAAGGTTCGGTGCTGGCGTCAAATCCGCCGATCTTGGCGCTGCCATCCATCGGCTCGATCACCGTGGCGAGGATCCGCAGGGTGGTGGACTTGCCGGCACCGTTCGGTCCTAACAACGCGGTAATGCGTCCGTCAGCGGCGTCGAAACAGACCTGGTTGACGGCGCGCACCGCCTTGTAGTGTTTGCTCAGGTTGCGCACTTCGATCATGGAGCCGGCCCCATCATGTCGACGAAGAACGGATAGCGCTGCAGGTGCTTGATACAGCCATCGTCTAACGCCGTCGGATCTGCATCCTCGACAAAATCGCTGACAAGTTGGGGTACGCAACCCCGGGCTATGATCCCATGCCCTTGCCCGGGCGCGATGATGTGTTTGGCGTTCGCAAGGCCTGGCATCACCTCCTCACCCCATGTGGCAGGGGTGATCGGGTCGAACTCGCCCGAGAGCACCAAGGTGGGTACGTCGCTCTCAAGCGGTTGTTTGAAGTCCGGATGTCGTACGCCCGCGGGCCACTCCCCACAGATCTGGATCAGCGTGTCGAACATCTCCTGCCCGAGATAGGTCGCGGCGAAAATCTCATCCGTGTCCAGTTCCGCCGGGTCGGGGAAAAAAGGCGCGTCCTCGGTGCACACCACAGCATTGTGCATGCCATAGTTCATCGACGTGCTGATCTGTTCGATCATTTGCAGCGCGCTCGAGGCGATGGGGATGTAATTGTTTTGCTCCAGCGCCTGATAGACCATCAACGGGATCAGCGCAGTGCTCTCGGGCGCGTACAGAGAAAAACGTATCCACGCGGCGAGGTGACCATACTCCACCTCGATGTCGGTGGGGGCGCCGGTGAGGGGATGAATCAGATTCACCGGCTTGGCCTCGGTCAGCAACGTCTCGCGCAGTGTGTTGAAGCGGGTGGCCAGGTCTGGGTATGCAGCGGCGCAGGGGGCGTGACCGCTGCAGTCGTTCAGGGCAGCATCCAGCGCGTTCTGACTGTGGCGCGCGATCAGCAATCCCAGCGGTCGCGTGGGCGGTACTACGCCGTCGATGATCGCCGCACGGGTTCGCTCGGGGTATTGACGCATGTACTGCATGACCACTCGGGTACCGTAGGAGACGCCATAGAGCGACAGCTGTTCGTAGCCGAGCGCGTCGCGCAACGCATCCAGATCCTCCACGCCGACGGTGGTGGTGAAGAAACGCGGGTCGTAGGGCAGGGCATCAAGACAAGCTTGGGTGGCCTCGCTGACGATCTTCGGGGTCATCTCAGTGACGCTGTCGTCGACCAGTCCCGGACAGGTCATCGGTGCGGAGCGGCCGGTGCCGCGCTGGTCGATCACAATCACGTCGCGCTCGCGGGTAAACAGGCCGAGCAAGCCGCGCAGATCCACCATCATGTCGATGCTTGACGCGCCGGGGCCGCCGTTGATCAGGGTAAAGGCATCGGGTGCCGGGTCGAGTGCGGTCGAGGGGATCTTGACCACTGACAACTCGATCTGATCGCCCTGGTTGTTACTGCGATCGAGGGGTTGTTGCCAGGTGGCACACTGCGCATGCAGATTGCCGTTGCCGCCGCTGCCGGTGAGGTAACAGGGGGAGAACTCGAGCTCCGCGCCCGCGGGGTTTCCCACTACCGCGCAGAATGCGGCGGCCATGAGTTTCAGTAGGTTGGTCACGCGGGAAATTCCCTTCTCGCCGGTGCGCTGCATAATAGCTTAGCTATACCAGGCGTGCGGTGCTGAACTTGGTGAGCGTTCGCAGGGCGTCCGCAAATTCCGGTGCCAGCGTCGTGTCGGCTAACGTGTCGATGCACGCAAGTGCGCGATCGGCCTCCTCGAGGGCCATCTTCTGGGTATAGTCCAAGGCACCGCACCTGCGTACGATCTCGGTGATACGCTCCAATTGCTCGTTGGAGCGCGCGGCGATCGCATCGCGCACCGTCTGTTGCTGCTCGGTCGGGGCGTGTTGCAGGGCATAGATGAGAGGCAGCGTGAGCTTGCCCTCCGCCAGGTCGTCCCCGACGTTCTTACCCATCGTTTCGGTATCGCCCATATAGTCCAGCCAATCATCGACCAACTGGTAAGTCATACCGAAATGCAAGCCAAAGCAGCGCAGTGCCTCCACGGCTTCCCGCGGGATCGCGCTGTCAGCGGACGCTGCGAGTTCCGCCCCGGTGTGGGTGGCACTTTCGAATAGTAAGGCAGTCTTGCAACGGATGATCTCGCGGTAACGTGCTTCATTAATTTGCAGGTTGCCTACGTTCGCCAATTGCAGCACCTCTCCCTCGGCGATGGTATTGGTCGCATCGCTCAAAATGCGCATGATCGACATGGAGCCGACCTGCACCATCATTTGAAACGCACGGCTGTAGAGAAAATCCCCCACCAGCACGCTCGGGGCATTGCCCCATAACTCATTGGCGGTCACCTTACCCCGGCGCAACCCCGAGCGATCGACCACATCGTCGTGCAGCAGCATGGCGGTGTGCAGGAATTCGATGATCGCGGCCAGGCGGATGTGTGCGTCATCGCTGTAGCCGAGTCCTCGGGCGATGAGCAGCACCATCAACGGCCGCAGGCGTTTGCCGCCGCTGGCGACGATATGCTCTCCGATATCTTCAACTAAGTTGACGTCAGAAGAGATCTGCTCGGGGATCAGGCGGTTCACCGCTGCGAAGTCATCGGTGACCAGAGCGTAGACCGGCTGCAGGGCATCCAAGCTTGCCGCCTTGTTGGAGATGGCAGGGATGTCTACGGCGGGAGCGCTACTCGGTGTCATGATGGCCGACCTCTTGTGGGTGAGCTGCCCGGTTCCAGGGCACGTCTCTCAAGAGGCGAGTCTAATGCATGTTCGATAGCTGGGACGATACGGGGTTTTCCGCAACCTGCCTGCCGGTTTTCGGCGGTCGACCGTCGAACGGATAAGGCGGAGAGCGTCGGCTTTTTGCGTCCTGCGTCGATGCTGTGGGATGTCGTCGCGAACCACGGTGACTGGGGCTGTCCATGGCGATTAATAGCGTTGTAATTCAAAAACTTTGCCCTTAGAATACTGCGCCTTTCGCGCCGGGGGTACTTTTTGCGGTCCTGTCAGCTTGTGGTACTTGCAGCGGTTCCCAGCGGTTGCGTTTACGGGCACCATCTATGGGTGCTGGGCATCCACCTACGGGTTCTGGGCATCCACGTCGATCGGGTCGACCCCTTGAGCGTTTTTCATACCCCGATAGCCGTAAGAATACAGGCTGAGGGTCTTCAGGAGTAGAGTTATGTTTGCGGTTTTCTCCAGTGGTGGGAAACAACATCGGGTCAGCGAAGGCGACGTCGTCAAGCTGGAACTGCTGCCGGGTGCGGCGGGTGAAGAAGTGGTGTTCGATCGGGTTTTGATGGTCGCAGACGGGGACAACGTCAACGTCGGGACACCCTATGTCGAAGGTGGCCAGGTGAAGGCGGAAGTCCTGCGCAGCGAGCGTGGCAAGAAAGTCAAAATCCTCAAGTTCAAGCGCCGTAAAGACTACATGCGCCGACAGGGCCACCGTCAGTGGTTCACCGAGGTCAAAATCACCGCGATCTCCTGAAGATACGCACAACGCATTGCTAGAGCATTTGATAGAGAACACAGATGGCACATAAGAAAGCTGGCGGTAGTACCCGCAATGGCCGTGATTCAGAATCGAAACGCCTGGGACTGAAGAAGTTCGGCGGCGAGTATGTCGAGGCGGGTAACATCATCGTGCGCCAGCGCGGCACCAAGTTCCACCCCGGCGTAAACGTCGGCTGCGGTCGTGATCACACGCTGTTTGCCACCGCCGATGGCCATGTTCAGTTTGCGGTCAAAGGACCACTGAAGCGCAGAACGGTCAGTGTGGTCCCGGCCGAGTAAGCTACGGCGCTAAAGCACACGAAAGACCCCGCTCCCACGTAGCGGGGGTTTTTTTGGGGTGCAAATCGATCGCACAAGCGCACTTTCTTTCGAGACACAGGCTATGCAATTCCTCGACGAAGCGACAATCACTGTCACCGCCGGTAAAGGTGGCAATGGCTGCCTGAGTTTTCGCCGCGAAAAATACATCGCCCATGGTGGGCCCGATGGCGGAAACGGCGGATTTGGGGGGAACGTGTATCTGGTTGGGGATGACGCCCTCAACACGCTCATCGATTTCCGCTTCCAACCCAAATATCAAGCGAAGAATGGCACCCCTGGCAGTGGTCGCAACAAGACTGGAGCGGCGGGGGAACACACCTACGTTCGAGTCCCGGTCGGCACCACCATCGTGGATGACGAGACCGCCGAGGTCATCGGTGATATCGGTCGGGATGGCGAAGAGTTGCTGGTCGCTGAGGGTGGCCGGCGTGGCCTCGGCAATGCGGCGTTCAAATCCAGCACCAATCGTGCGCCGCGCAAGACCACACCCGGGGAACCGGGCGAAACCCGACGTTTGCGCCTGCAGCTGAAGTTGATGGCGGACGTGGGGTTGTTGGGGCTGCCGAACGCCGGCAAGTCCACCCTCATCGGCCAGGTGTCAGCCGCCAATCCGAAAGTGGCCGACTATCCGTTTACCACGCTGGTGCCCAGCCTGGGGGTGGTGCGCCTCGATACCGATGCCTCGTTTGTGATGGCGGACATTCCCGGCCTGATCACCGGTGCGGCCCAGGGCGCCGGTCTGGGTGCGCAGTTCTTACGTCATCTGGCGCGCAATCTGATCCTCTTGCATCTGCTCGACGTCGCACCGGAAGATGGCAGCGATCCGGTGGCCAATGCCCGGAACATAGAGGCCGAACTGGCACAGTACAGAGGTGCGCTCATGGAGCGCCCGATCTGGTTGGTAATGTCCAAAGTCGACCAACTCGAAGACGACGCGTTGGCGAACTTGGACAAGCGGCTGCGGGAGGCGTTTGCCCAGCGACCGCTATATCGGGTGTCCGCCCTGGGTGATATCGGGTTGCCGGAGCTTTGTCAGGCGCTGATGCAGGCCATCTTCGAACACCGCCGGCGTTTGCTCGAAGACGAAGCGTACGCGGCATACAGTGAAGACTTGCAACAGCGCATCAGCGCTGACGTGTTAGCCCACGCCGATCAGATGCGCGCCCAGCGGCGCAAGGACAAGGCCGACGCAGCGTCGGATGTCGACCCGGATGGTCCTGAGGTAATCTACGTCGATGAGTAGCTTCTCACGGGATAGCCTATCCTCCGTTCGCCGCATTGTGGTGAAGGTGGGGAGTGCCTTGTTAAGTGATCCGGATGCCGGGCTCGACCGGCAGATGATCGAACAGCTCGCCGCGCAGCTGGCGGGGCTCATGGCGGCGGACAAAGAAGTTGTGTTGGTATCCTCCGGGGCGGTGGCTGAGGGCTGCGCCAGGCTCGGATGGAAGCAGCGACCGACCAGGGTGCATCAATTGCAGGCCGCCGCAGCGGTGGGACAGATGGGCCTGGTCCAGGCCTACGAATCGGCACTGGGTGAGTTTCGGCGAGCTACCGCCATGATCATGCTCACCCACGATGATCTGGCCGATCGGCAGCGCTATCTCAATGCGCGAGGTACGCTGAACCAACTGCTGGAACAGGGCGTGGTGCCCGTGATCAACGAGAACGATACCGTCGCCACCGAAGAGATTCGCTTCGGCGATAACGACACCCTCGCGGCCTTGGTCGCCAATCTGCTGGAAGCCGATATCCTGGTCATCCTGACCGACGTGGAAGGTCTACTCGATGCGGATCCGCGTCACCAACCTGATGCCCGGCGTATCCCCCAGGCCGCGGCGATGGACAGCGATCTCGATGCGCTGCCCAGTGCCGACGCCGGAGTGCTGGGTCGCGGCGGGATGGTCACCAAGCTGCGCGCCGCGCGTCTGGCTTCCCGCTCCGGGGCGCACACGCTGATCGCTGATGGTCGTGCCGAGGATGTACTCATGCGTCTGCTGGGCGGCGAGGATCTCGGCACCTTGCTCACGGCTGAACTTTCGCCCCTCACGGCGCGTAAGCGCTGGATCGCCGGTCAACTGCGCGCCAAGGGTGATGTCGTGGTGGACTCCGGCGCTGCCGCAGCGCTGACCATGCAGGGTGTCAGCCTGCTGGCGGTTGGGGTAAGCGCTGTGCGGGGGGAATTCCAGCGCGGCGATGTGGTGCGAATCTGTACGCAGAATAACCGGGCGCTGGCTCAGGGACTATCAAACTATGACAGTGCGACGCTGCGGCGTCTGGCGGGGGTGCGCACGGAAGATTTTGCGCAAATTCTGGACATGCCCGGTGAACCGGAGGTGGTGCACCGGGACAATCTGGTGCTGGTTTGAGGTCGTGTTGCGCGCGACCCCGGGTGGATGTACCCAGGGCAGTTGATCGGACGCTAAAGGCTGTCTGTTTTGAGCTCAGGGCTGTCTGTTTTGAGCGCAGGGCTGTCTGTTTTGAGCTCAGGGCTGTCTATTTTGAGCTCAGGGCTGTCTATTCTGAGCTCAGGGCTGTCTATTTTGAGCTCAGGGCTGTCTACGCTTCTTTGAGCGCCTTGATCTTCTTGTTGAGCCGCGACTTGTGCCGGGCGGCCTTGTTCTTGTGCATGATGCCTTTGTTGACCATCTGGTCGATCAGCGGGGTGGCCTCGGCATACGCGCTTGCTGCGGCACTGGCGTCGCCGGTCTCGATGGCGGCGCTGACGCGCTTGATGTATGTACGCACCATAGAACGCTGGCTGGCGTTGTGGATACGGCGCTTCTCTGCTTGTCTGGCGCGTTTGCGCGCCTGGGCACTGTTAGCCAATGAACTCTCCGCTGGGGGGTGTCAGAATTTGAGGGCGCGGATGATGCCGTTCGAGGTCTCATATGTCAACTGACGCGCTCGAGCCGCAAAGCCCTGAGCGGGGCCAAAAAGCGCCGGATATGGGGCGCCAGGGATCGATCGTGGCGGCCATGACGATGCTCTCGCGCATCACCGGGTTGCTGCGCGATATCGCACTGTCCTATCTCTTTGGCGCGTCCCAATACGCGGATATGTTCTTTGTCGCGCTGCGTATTCCCAACCTGTTCCGCCGTCTGTTTGCTGAAGGCGCGTTCAACCAGGCCTTTGTGCCGGTGTTGATCCGCTATCGCGATCGTGGCCGGGAAGATCTCAAGGGCTTTCTGCGCCCGCTGCTCGGTTGGTTTTCACTCATCTTGCTGAGCTTCTGTGTGGTCGGGGTGTTGGCGGCCGAGTACTTTGCCATGCTGTTCGCCCCGGGTTTTATCGATACGCCGGGGCAGTTCGCGCAGACCGTGGAACTCGTGCGCATCACCTTTCCGTACCTCGCATTTGTCTCGCTGACCGCATACGCAGGCGCAATTCTCAACGCGCATAATCGGTTTGCATTACCCGCCATCACCCCGGTTATGCTGAATCTGTGTCTGCTCGGCGGCGCCGGGGTGGCGATGGCGGGGTGGGTGCATCTGCCGGACGTGGAAGTCATGGCCTGGGCGGTTTTTGTCGCCGGGGCGGTACAGCTGGCCATCCAGCTGCCAGCCACGCAACGCCTGGGGCTTGTCGTGCGGCCGCGCCTTGAGCGCGCTCACCCCGGCGTGCGCCAGGTGACGCGACTCCTGGGGCCTGCCGTGTTTTCCGCCTCGGTCGGGCAGATCAATGCGTTGGTAAACACCATCCTCGCCTCCACGCTCATGACCGGCAGCATATCGTGGCTCTACTTTGCCGACCGCCTGATGGAGTTGCCGATCGGTCTGGTGGCCGTCGCGCTGGGCACGGTCCTCCTGCCGCATCTGTCCGGGATGGCGGCACGCGGAGATGACGCCGCCTTTCGGCGCACGATGGCCTGGGGGACCCATCTGGCGACCGTCCTGAGCCTGCCCGCGGCGGTGGCGTTGTATGTCTTTGCGGAACCTATCATCGCGGCGGTGTTCATGAGCGTCGAAGGCACGGCGATGACCACCTACGATGCCCGCATGGCGGGCTATGCCCTGCAAATGTTTGCGCTCGCCTTGCCGCCGCTGGTGCTGGTGAAGATTTTCGCGCCGGGTTACTTTGCGCATCAGGACACTCGTACACCGTTTATCTACGCGACCATCGCGGTGGGAGTGAACCTCGCCGCGAGCCTGGCGACCTTCACTTGGTTTGGCCACGTCGGCCTCGCCTGGGCCACCGCGTTGTCCGCCTGGGTGCATGCCTTTCTCCTGTATGTGGGCCTGACCCGGAGTGGGCGCTTGGCCATCGATCGCCCCAGTGCATGGCGACTCGGGCGCAGCGCGCTCGCCAGCGTGTCGCTCGGTGTGGGTCTCGCGCTCGCGACCGAGGGCGTGGCATGGCTCGAGATGGCACCATTGGTCCGCGTGCTCTGGGTACTCACCGTTTGTGCGGTCGGGATGGGGGTCTACGCGTTGCTTATGTTTGCTTTGGGATTGCGTCTGAAAGACCTCCGTCAATCCGGTGTGACGCCAGGGCCTAACGCGTCGTGAACGACGTTGATTGGCCTTTGCGCCTGTGTCGGGCACGTGGGTAAGCGCATATAATGCCGGTTATGGAAATTATCAGCGGCGTTCACAACATTCGCCCGCGCCACCATGGGTGTGTGATCACCATGGGCAATTTTGATGGCGTGCATCGTGGCCACCAGCATCTGATCGCTCAGCTGTGTGAGCAGGGTGCGCGACAGGGTGTGCCCAGCGCTTTGGTCACCTTCGAACCCCAACCGCGGGAATTTTTTGCCGGTGCCCAGGTACCGCCGCGGCTCACGCGTCTGCGCGAAAAAGTGGTCCTCCTGGAGCGCGCAGGCCTGGACCGGCTGGTACTGCTGCCGTTTAACGAACGCACGGCCAAGACCCCACCTGAGTGGATTACCCATCAACTTTTCGATGAGCTGTTGGGTGCGCGGTACGTGCAAGTGGGCGACGACTTCCGCTTCGGGCGTAACCGCGAAGGTGATTACGCGATGATCGCCGCGGCTGGTGCGGCGCTTGGCTATACGGTCGGACGCGCGGACACGCTGTACGACGGCGATGTGCGGGTCAGCTCTACGCTGGTGCGCGAGGTGCTTGCGGGGGGAGACTTTGCGACGGCTGAACGCCTGCTGGGACATGAATACTTCATCATGGGTCGGGTGGTCTACGGGCGCCAGCTCGGACGCCAGCTCGGGGTGCCCACCGCCAATATACGGCTGCAGCGCTATAAGGCCGCGCTGGAAGGGGTGTACTGCGTGACGGTTAATGGGGTCGGTGAACGGGTGTACAACGGTATTGCCAATATTGGCGTGCGGCCCACGGTCGATGGCAAAGAGCCCCTGCTGGAAGTGCATCTGTTCGACTTCCAGGGCGATTTGTACAACCGCTTGCTGAGCGTGACGTTCAAGCAGAAGTTGCGCGATGAGCAGGCGTTCGAGTCCATCGACGCCCTGAAGGCTCAGATCGACCGCGATCTGGTCTCGGCGCGCGAGTGGTTTGCGGCTTGAATGGGGCGACGATGATCAAGTGGCTGGGTCTGGCGGGAGCAGTTGTCGCCGTGGATCAATGGACCAAATGGGTGGTGGTCAGCCACTTCCAGCGCAATGAGGTGGTCGACGTGCTGCCGTTCTTTTCCTGGGTGTACTGGACCAACGAAGGTGCCGCGTTCTCCATCCTCGCCGGTGCGGGTGGCTGGCAGCGTTGGTTTTTTGTGGTGCTGGCCTGTGTGTTCTCGGTCTATCTGATCTATGAAATTTCGCGCCTGCGCCGGGAAGAGCGGGCCATGGGCTGGGTCTTTGGCTTGATTCTGGGCGGTGCTATCGGCAACCTGATCGATCGTTGGCTGAATGGTTACGTTGTCGACTTTATATACTTCAATTACGAGCAGTACACTTTTCCTGCGTTCAACATTGCGGATTCTGCTCTGTTCTGCGGTGCAGCGTTGTGGATCTATTTGATGATCCAGGAGCACCGCGCCGCGACGGCTTCCAAAGCCGAATGAGCGTCTGGTGAGAGTGGTATGAGGATTTGTTATGTCTGATGTGATCGCCCGCAGCACTACACCCAGTGTCGGTACCGGCATGCGTGTGACCCTGCACTTCTCACTCCTGCTGCCCAATGGGGATGAGATCGACAGCACCCGTAACGCCCAGCCGGCACAGTTTGTCGTCGGTGACGGCAATCTCCTGCCGGGCTTCGAAGCAGCCCTGTTCGGCCAGCGAGCGGGGTATGCAGAGCAGATTTTAATCCCGGCGGCACAGGCGTTTGGCGAGCGCAACGACGCCAACGTGCAGGTACTCGATCGCAATCGCTTCGCCGACATTGACCTCGAACCCGGGTTGATCGTGTCGTTCCAGGCGCCAGACGGCGAGCTACCGGGTGTTGTGCAGGCGGTCTATGAGCGCACGGTGAAAGTGGATTTCAACCACCCGCTGAGCGGTCAGGACATCACCTTCGATGTGAGCATTCTCGCGGTGGAAGAGGCCCAGGCCAACCCGGCCTGATCACACCGCGGTCTTAGTCCAACTCGGCGCGAGGCTTAGCAACGTAGCGCAACTCCTTGCGCGTTCTCGTGCACCCCGTCGCCATCGCGGTCGAAGGACGGGTACGTGCGCCCTGCGTAGTTCAAGGTCACGGAACGAGCCAGCCGTGGATCCCCATTGCGATGACAGAAGAGAAAGTGTCCGTTCTGCCAATCGGTCAGTCCCCGCCCGGTGAATTTGAGATAGGTCCGATTGCGGAACGAGCGCCAGCGCACCCTGGCGTGTTGCAGCTTCGCGACCCGCGTGATGATCTTCTCACCACCGTCCACCCGTCGATTGCCGTTGGTATCAAAAAAAACCAGCGTACCCGCGTGCCAGGCGTCGCGTGGACCACACCCACTGACCGTCGCCGGGCACACCGTGACCGCACGGTTGTGGAAGATCGCGCTGGTGCGAGCGGTATTGATGGCGCTCAGGAACGTGGCGCGTTGAGTCTGCATGCGGTGGTGTGCTACCCAGGTTTGGGTGATGCCCGGCGCATAGCTGATCAGGAGGGCCATCATGGCGAGCACGGTTAGAAGTTCGATGATAGTATAGCCCCGCATACGTCGAGCATATGGCGTGACCTAGGCTTGGTCTGGCGGAGGACGGCGTTACCTGCTGTGCGCTATTGCCGCGGCAAATCAGGTACTAGGCGCAGCTATTCCATGCCGAGTTTTTTGAGTTTGTAGCGCAACGCCCGAAACGTAACCCCCAACTCTTTGGCGGCAGCGGTTTTGTTCCAACGCGTTGCGTCCAGCGCCTGGGTGATGAGGTCGCGTTCGATCCCTTCGAGAAAGGCTTCCAGGTCGACACCCGGCGGCAACTGATGCTCGCCTTGCGTCGTTGCTGCCGGTATCGCGGCCGTTGTGTCTGCCATTTCGATCCTCTCGGAATCCCCTTCCGGTACGTCAAGCACGACGTGCCCCCCCACGTGGTCGATCTGTAGATCTTCTGGGGCGATCTCGTTGTCCTCGCACAGCGTGAACGCGCGTTCCAGGACGTTTTCGAGTTCACGAATATTGCCGGGGAACGCATACCCGCGCAGCGCGTCCATGGCCGCGACCGAAACTGTTGGCACGGGCGAGCCGTACTCTTCGCTCAGCCGCTGCAGTGTGGCCGCTGCCAGCTCCCCGATGTCTTCGGGATGTTCACGCAGTGCAGGCACCCGCAGTTCGATCACGTTGAGCCGGTAGTAGAGGTCCTGGCGAAAGCGGCCACTTTCCACCTCGGCGGCCAGATCTTTGTGGGTGGCGCTCAACACCCGAATATCGGTCTGGTCCTCGGCTTGTCCACCCACCGGGCGAACCGCCTTCTCCTGGATGGCGCGCAGGAGTTTTACCTGCATGGACAGTGGCAGATCCGCAACTTCGTCGAGGAAGAGTGTGCCAGCACCCGCCGCCTGGAACAGGCCTTGCTTGTCGCTCACCGCACCGGTGAAACTGCCTTTGACGTGCCCGAAGAACTCACTTTCCATCAGCTCCGAAGGGATCGCGCCGCAGTTGACCGGTATGAAGGGTCCGCTACCGCGCGGCCCCTGGGCATGGATCAGGCGCGCGACCACTTCCTTGCCGGATCCGGACTCACCTGCGATATAGATCGGCGCTTGGCTGCGGGCCAGTTTGTTGATTTGTTTTCGCAACTGCGCCATCGGCGCAGAGTCGCCCAGCAGTTTGACCGCGGTACGCTGCTCCGCAGGATCGGACAGCTTCAGCGCGGTTTCGACCAGGGTGCGCAACTGATCGAGGTCGATAGGTTTTTGCAGGTAGTCGAACGCGCCGGCTTTCATGGCGGAGATGGCGGTGTCCATGGATCCAAACGCGGTGATCATCGCGATCGGCAGATCCGGGTGCCGAGTGCCCACGTGCTCGACCAGCTCCAGGCCGTTGCCATCCGGTAGCTGCATGTCGGTCAGGCACAAGTCGAAAGACTGCTCCTCCAGCGCGGCGAGCGCCTCGGCCAGATTCGCCGCCGCCACGGTCTCTATCTTCATGCGTCCCAGGGTGATTTCCAACAGCTCGCGAATGTCGGGTTCGTCGTCGACGATAAGGGTACGTGGAGTGGTCATGAATCCGTTGATCGTTGGGTTCGGCTGTTACCAGCAATTGGTCGTTAAACGGGCTGTCACACGGTGATACGTTCAGGGTGTGCAAACAGTATTCTAAAGCAACTTCCGCCTTGCGCGTGGCGGAAGTAGCTGATTTGGGCTTGATTGGCTTCACATAATTCGCGACTGATATACAAACCGAGCCCTGTACCTCGGTGTGACGTGGTCTCGAACGGCTGGAACAGCTGGGCTTCCATCTCGGGATCGACACCGGTACCAAAGTCGATCACGTTCAGATATGGCCGCTCGCTGGCGCCGTCGATGCCCCCCTCGAGACGTACCCGTTGCCCCGCGTTATTGTCTGCCGAGTAGCGCAAACCATTGTCGACGAGGTTGGTGAGCGCCTGATTGAGTTGGTTCGGATCGACCCTTATCTCGGTGGTGGGCGCGACTTCGATGTCGATCTGCGCGTCGGTCACCGCTTCGGCGAAGGTGGTGGCAAAGTTTTCCAGGTAGGCCTGCAGCTGCAGTCGCTCGGGCTGGGGCGTCTGCCGGCGTGACAGCTCCAACACACTTTCCACCACACCGTTCATACGTTTGCAGTGGTTGATGATAATGTCCGTCAGGCGTTGATCCGGTGGGGTCAGTTCGTCCGATTCGTTCAACAGTTGGGCGGCATGGCTGATCGCGCCGAGCGGATTGCGGACCTCATGGGCGATGCTGGCGGACAATCGCCCCAGCTCGGCGAGCTTGAGTTGCTGCGCCTGTTGCGCAACCTCGCCGGTGTCTTCGAGAAAGATGGTGACGTCGCCCAGCGCATCGCGGTTACGAACCGGGGCAAAATTCACGCGGATGCTCGGTGCCTGCGGGTCGACCTGGAACGGCGGGGTTCGATAGGCGGTGTTTTCGCGCCAGGTGTTTAAGCGTTCGAGCAGGGTCGGTGGCAGACGGTTTAGCTCCGCATCCTCGGGGGTGCCGAGCAGCGCGCGGGCCGACTGGTTGTACAGGCGCACCGCGTTGTTCTGATCGATGACCACAATCCCCGTGCGCATACGCTGGATGATCTGTCGATTGAGACGTTCGAGGTCGGCCAGTTCCGCCGCCTGGGTGAGGGTGCGAATGTCGTTCTGGCGCACTCTCGAGGAGATGCTTTGAATACTCAGCGACACCGCGAAGTAGAGTGCGCCAAACACCCCGGCCTGGAAGAAGTCGGCGCTCGCATCAGCGATGGTCAGGGACAGGTAGAATTCTTCGTACAGCAGTGCGACGGTTGCCAGGGCAGCGGTGAACGTCGCCCGCCGTCCGGGGATGATCACCGCGCCGGTCGCGATGGTGACGAGGATCAGTGCCGCCAGACCGCTGGTGATTCCCGACGAGCAATAGGTGAGCGCTACCAGCACCAGCACGTCGAACATCACGAAGCCCATCGCAAAGCTGTAGTTGCGCATCCAGCGATGGGGCACGATCTGGGTGGCGAGGATCGAGCCGACGTTGATCAGAGTGTAGCCGATGCCGATCCACCAGAACCAGGTCGGGCGGGCGGAGCCGACCAGGGACAGCACCGTGGTTTGCGCAAACACCGCCAGCAAACCCATGCCGACCAGCGTGCGATAGTAGTTGTAGATGCGCACCAGGCCGAGATTGAGTTCGACCCGGCGGCGTTCGATCTCCGCGATGATTTCCGCGCGCTGGGCGTTCACCCGGCTTGGCCTCGGGCGCCGGCGAGGTCGCAACGGCCAACCAAGCTGTGTGGTCGTTCGGCCCTATGGGTGGAACGGCGCTGGCCCGGGTTTGGTTGCGGCAAGTGGCTAGCGCCCGGCAGAGGCGTTGCTCTGGATGCGGATCGGCGGTGGCACCTCGGGCCGATCGAGTAATCCCAGGGTCATGATGTTGGTCCAGGAGCGGTCGCGGTTGCGAATTCGGCTGGCGAGCACCAGGTTACCCTCTTCGTCGAAGGCATCGTGTTGGGGGTAGTTGGTGGCCAGCACGCGCAGGACGTTGTTGGCCTCTTCGTGCAGGCCCAGTTCATGGTTGCTCTCCACCAGCACCAGCAGAGCTTCCGCTACACCCTTGGACTGGGGGTAAGTCTCCAGCACGTAGCGCGCGCGATTGGCGGCCGCGACGTAGGCTTGGCGGCGCAGGTAGTAGTCGGCCACCGCCAGTTCGTGATCGGCCAGGACGTTGCGCAGGAAGATCATACGCTGGCGCGTGTCCGGCACGTATTGACTCGTCGGGTAGCGGGCCAGCAGTTGCGCAAAGTCGGCATAACTTTCGCGCAGCGGGGCCATGTCGCGCTTGTGGGTCTGGGCCTCGAATAGGCGGTCCATGATGCCGCTGTTGCGGTAGAACCCTGACAGCCCCTTGATGTAGTAGGCGTAGTCCACGTTGGAATGCTGGGGATGCAGCCGGATAAAGCGTTCTGCCGCCGCGCGCGTGCCCTCGTAGTCCAGCGACTGATAGCGCGCGTAGATCAGTTCCAACTGGGCTTGCTCGGCATAGCGACCGAAGGGGAAACGTGCCTCCAGCCGTTCTAGGGCCGTGATGGCGTTCTGATAGTTGCCCGAGCGGAGCCAACGCTGCGCGTCCCGATATAAGCGCTGCTCGGTCGTCTCCACCTCCTCGGGCAAGCGGTCGGAATCTTTGTCGTCGTTACCGACGAAAGGCATCCAACTGCAACCGGTGACCGCTAGGAGCAGGCCGGTGAGGATGACAAGCCGAGCCGCGCGACGGGGCGATGAGGAGGCAGAATTCCCCAGGGAATTTGCGAAGGATAGGGTAAGCTTGCGGGTCAAAGTTATGGTCCGAGCAATTGATGGCGCTATTCTTAACAATTCCAGCCGGGTTGCAACCGTAGTGCGCCAAATTGACGAAACCCAGATTGTGCCCCTCGGCCTTGCCGGCGAGCGTTTGGACAAGGTCGCCGCACATTTGTTCACCGATTATAGCCGTGCGACGCTCAGCGAGTGGATCACCAGTGGGTGCCTGCGGGTCGATGGCGCGGTGCACAAACCAAGGCGGCGGATGCTCGGGGGTGAGGCGCTGCATCTGCACACCACGATCGTGCCGCGCGAGCGTTGGCAAGCCCCCCAGGCGGTAGACTTTGCCGTCCTGCATGAAGACGAACATCTGCTGGTCATCGACAAACCGGCCGGGGTGGTGGTGCATCCCGGCGCTGGCAATCCCGACGGGACCCTGGTCAATGGCCTGCTCGCGTACCGCGAGGACCTGGCCTTGTTGCCGCGGGCGGGCATTGTGCACCGCCTGGACAAAGACACCAGCGGGGTGATGGTGGTGGCGGCGCAACCCGCAGTGCATCAGCGCCTGGTAGAAATGATCGCGGCGCGCGAGGTACAGCGCGTCTACTGCGCGGTGGCGGAAGGCCGCATGGTCGCGGGGCGGAACGTCGATGCGCCGATCGGGCGTCATCCCCAGGTGCGCACGCGCCAGGCCGTGCGTGAGGACGGTAAGCCGGCCTACACCGAGTTCCGCGTGCTGGAGCGGTACGAACGCCACACGCTACTCGAAGCGGTGCTCGGGTCAGGCCGCACCCACCAGATACGGGTTCACGCCCAAAGCATCGGCCATCCGCTGCTCGGCGATCGCCTCTACGGCGCCCGCGGCCTGCAGCCGAGCGGTGCGGGACAGGCCGCGCGCTCGGTGTTGCAGGGTTTCAAGCGACAGGCGTTACACGCCTGGCAACTGGCGTTCGAGCACCCGGTGAGCGGCGCTGATCTGCACCTGGTGGCCGATCTGCCCGCGGATCTGCAGACCTTGATCGAAACGCTGCGGGAGGTTGAGGGTGGTTGAGCGCTATCTGCCGCTGCCGGATCTACCGCCATGGTTGGAGGGTTTTGTCACCACCCGTGGGGACGCCCATGACGATGGGCGGTATGGCTTCAATCTTGCACTGCACGTCGATGATCACGCCCCGCGCGTGGAACGTCATCGCCAGGAACTCTGCGCCACCTGGGGGTTGCGGGGTGTGCAATGGCTCGAGCAGGTGCATGGGGCACGAGTGGTTAGCGTCGATGCCGTCGCGCCTGAGCACTACACCGCGGATGGTCTGTGTACCGCGATCCCGGGCGTGGCGCTGGGCATTCTCACCGCGGACTGTGTGCCGATCGTGTTGTGGCGCGAGGACGTCCCGCGGGTAGCCGCCGTGCATGCGGGTTGGCAAGGGCTGGTGGCGGGGGTGATAGCCGCCGCGGTAGAAGCGCTCGGTGCGGGACCCATACGGGCTGTGATCGCGCCCTGTATCAGCGCGGCGCGTTACGAAGTGGGGGCGGCGGTCTGGGAGCGCTTCGCGACCCATGCCGATGTATTGCGCGAGCATCCCGACGATCCGGCCAAGCGTCTATTGGATTTGCGTGCGGTTGCTGCCAGCCAGATGGCCGCGCTCGGCATCGAGAGCGCTGCCATGCCACAGTGCAGTTACGATGACCCGCGTTTGTATTCCCATCGTCGTGCGACCCATGAGGGCACGGTGCCGTGCGGGCGTTTTGCCACGGTAGTCTATCTGCGAGAGTAGGTTGTGCGGTCCGATGACCACACGGGTCTGGGCCTGACGGCGATCAGGCGCAGTTGGTCGCTATGCCGCGCTGGGCTTCGGCGATGCGGGCTTGCCGCTCTTCTTCCGCCATTACCCGCTGGCTGCCATCCTCCGCTGCTACCCTGACGCGACCGCGGCTGGTGAGATTTTCCAGCACCCGCTGGGAGCGCTCGCAGTTGTCTTTGCGAATCTGTGCCACGGTTTCCTGGCGGGCGGATTCCGCAGTCTGCAGTCTGTCCAGCATTTGCTGCTGCTCGGGATTCAGCGGTCGGGTATCGACCGGGCTTTGCGCAGCGATGGGTGTCTGGGCGACTGGTGAGGTGCTCGGGCGCGGTGCACGGTCCGCGATCCTGGTAATGGCAGATTCGGGCACGCCGCGCGGTTTACGTTCGGAGTAATTGATCACGCCGTTGGCGTCCACCCAGCGGAACATTTCTTCTTCGGCGTGTACGGCGACATTGCCGAACAGGCTGATCAGGGCGGCGAGGAGAACCCAGACGGGCGCCGACATTCGGTCGGTAAGTCGCAATTCAGGCATCTCGGGTCGTAACTCCTTCTTCGATCTTGCTGGGTTCGATCTTGCTGGCTTTCGATCGCGCCTGCTTTCGAGTTCGCTAGTTTGTTGCCCA
Source organism: Pseudomonadota bacterium (assembly GCA_039028775.1). Classification (GTDB taxonomy): domain Bacteria; phylum Pseudomonadota; class Gammaproteobacteria; order Pseudomonadales; family Azotimanducaceae; genus UBA4421. Next base: position 23,669 of record JBCCHL010000029.1, read on the forward strand.
CCCGCGCGGTGGGCGTATGCTCGTGTGTTTGCCGGGCGAGATACAACGCTTAGGGCCATAGGCCAATACACGGGGCTGAAGCTTAGCATACGCCGCAAGGTGGTTTGCGACCGACTCAGCAAAATTAGACTTTCATTGACATGTGCGGCGCGACACAGAAGAATACGCCGCTCGCTTTTTTGCCTGTCGGGCGGAAATGTCGAAAAATCAATAAGTTATCTGTAATTGCTTCAAGCTTAGGAATTGCTCACATGGCAGAAATGCTATCAGGTGGCGACATGCTCATACGGGCGCTGCAGGACGAGGGGGTCGAACATATCTTCGGCTACCCCGGCGGTGCGGCGCTGCATATCTACGACGCGATTTTTCGCCAACAGAAAGTAGAGCATATCCTGGTGCGCCATGAGCAGGCTGCCACGCACATGGCGGATGGTTACGCACGTGCCACCGGGCGCCCCGGCGTGGTGCTGGTCACCTCCGGGCCCGGCGCGACCAATGCCATCACCGGCATCGCCACAGCCTATATGGACAGCATTCCCATGGTGGTGATCTCCGGGCAGGTCGAGAACAAAATGATCGGCACGGATGCGTTCCAGGAAACCGACATGGTGGGCGTGTCCAGGCCGGTGGTAAAGCACAGCTTTATGGTCAAGGAAGCGGCCGAGATTCCCGAAATTGTGAAGAAGGCGTTCCACATCGCCGTGTCCGGGCGTCCGGGACCGGTGGTCATCGACGTCCCCAAGGACACGACCGATCCAACCCACCAGTTCGAGTATCTCTATCCCGACAGCGTCAAGCTGCGCAGCTACAACCCAGCGGGGCGCGGCAATGGTCGCCAGCTTCGCAAGGCGGTCAACGCTTTGTTAGCAGCCCAGCGTCCCATCATCTATGTGGGTGGCGGGGTAATTCAGGCTGATGGCTGCGAGGCGCTGCGTAAGCTGGTGCGCGATCTCGGTTTGCCGCTGACCAACACGCTGATGGGATTGGGTGCCTTCCCAGGCAGCGACCAACAGTGCCTAGGCATGCTGGGCATGCACGGGACCTATGAAGCTAATATGGCGATGCACGAGTGTGATCTGATCTTCGCGGTCGGGGCGCGCTTCGATGACCGGGTGACCAACAACCCGGACAAGTTTGCGCCGACGGCCAGAATCATTCATGTCGACGTAGATCCGACCTCGATCTCCAAGATTGTCAACGTGGATATCCCCATCGTGGGGGATGCCCGGCTGGTCCTCGAAGATATGGCAGAGATGTCTGGTGAGGCGCTAGCACAACTGGATACCGCGGCGCGCGAAGCCCGGCAAGCAGGGCTCGACGCGTGGTGGGAGACGATCAACGGCTGGCGTGCCGCGCATGGTCTGAACCACGATCTCAAGGCCGATGCGCACAGCATGATCCTGCCGCAACTGGCGGTCCAGGCGTTGTACCGCCAGACCGGTGGCGAGGCGTTTGTCTCCTCCGACGTCGGTCAGCATCAGATGTTTGCGGCGCAGTATTATCATTTCGACGAACCGCGTCGCTGGATCAACTCCGGCGGACTGGGCACCATGGGATTCGGCCTGCCGGCTGCGATGGGTGTGCAAATGGGGTACCCCGATGCCGTCGTCGCCTGTGTCACCGGTGAAGGCAGCTTCATGATGAACATGCAGGAGCTGTCGACCTGTCTGCAGTACGGTCTGCCGATCAAGATCATCAACCTGAACAACCAGGCCCTCGGCATGGTGAAGCAATGGCAGGACATGCAATACGGTGGACGCCATTCCCAGTCCACCTACAGCGACTCGCTGCCCGATTTCAAAACCCTGGTCGAGGCGTTTGGCCATGTGGGGATCAAGGTGACCGCGCCGGCGGAGCTGGAACCGGCGATGGCCGAGGCGTTTGCCGAGCACAACGCCAAGAAGCTGGTGTTTGTCGACGTCTGGGTCGATCCGCATGAACACGTCTATCCCATGGCCATCAAGGGTGGTTCGATGCGGGATATGGTGCTCAGCAAGTCTACGGCGGAGGCCTAACCATGCGTCGTATCATAGCCGTACTGCTGGAGAACGAAGCCGGTGCGCTGTCCCGGGTGATCGGCCTGTTTTCGATGCGCAATTTCAATATCGAATCGCTCACCGTCGCGCCGACCGATGACCCGACCTTGTCGCGCCTGACGATTGTGTCGAGCGGTGACGAGCGCAAGATCGAGCAGATCATCAAACAGCTGCACAAGTTGGTCGAGGTCTATAAAGTCATGGACCTGTGCGAGGCGGGACATATCGAGCGCGAACTGATGCTGGTCAAGGTGAAAGCCGCCGGGGATAAGCGTCAGGAGGTCAAACGTACGGCCGACATTTTCCGCGGGCAGATTGTCGATGTGACCGCGGACACCTACACGGTACAACTCACCGGGCCGGGCGAAAAACTGGACGCCTTTATCCGCGCGGTCGACGCCGGCTCTATTCTGGAAGTTGCGCGTTCGGGCGTCACCGGGGTGGGACGGGGCGCGCGGGTCCTGAGCGGTACCTAGAGCGGCGACGGCGAAGACGGCGGGAGTCTACGGATGCCGGTAAGAACAAAATTACACACCAACGAGGGGACATTCCATGCAGGTTTACTACGACAAAGATGCTGACTTATCACTGATCCAGAACATGAAGGTCGTGGTTGTGGGCTACGGTTCACAAGGTCACGCACATGCCAACAACCTGCGCGACTCCGGCGTTGGAGAAGTTGTTATCGGCCTGCGCGCGGGTTCCGGTAGTTGGCGCAAGGCGGAGAACGCGGGCTTTGCCGTCGCAGAAGTGGCGGAAGCCGTCGTCGGCGCGGACGTGGTGATGATCCTGGTGCCGGATGAGCTGCAGCCTGCTCTGTATAAGGATCACTTGGAAGCCAACATGAAAGAGGGCGCCGCGCTGGCTTTCGCCCACGGCTTCAACATTCACTTCGAACTGATCGAACCGCGCGAGGATCTCGATGTCATCATGATCGCGCCCAAGGGTCCGGGGCATACCGTACGCTCGACCTACGTCGCCGGCGGTGGGGTGCCGAGTTTGATCGCGATCGCCCAGGATGCGACCGGCAATGCCAAGAACATCGCCCTGTCTTACGCCAGCGCCAACGGTGGAGGCCGCGCCGGGGTGATCGAAACCAACTTCCGCGAAGAAACCGAAACCGATCTGTTCGGCGAGCAGGCGGTATTGTGCGGGGGCGCGTCAGCCTTGGTGCAAGCCGGATTCGAAACCCTGGTCGAGGCGGGTTATGCGCCGGAGATGGCCTACTTCGAATGCCTGCATGAACTGAAGCTCATCGTCGACCTGTTCTACGAAGGTGGCGTGGCGAATATGTGGTACTCCGTCTCTAACACTGCCGAGTATGGCGGTCTGACCCGCGGTCCGCGCATTGTCACCGACGAGACAAAGAAAGAGATGAAGAAGATCCTCGAAGAGATTCAGACCGGCAAGTTCGCCCGCGAGTTTGTTGGCGAGAACCAGGCAGGCGCGCCCGGCATCAAAGCGATGCGCCGCATCTCGTCAGAGCATCGCATCGAAGAGGTTGGCGAGCGCCTGCGCGGCATGATGCCCTGGATCCAGGAAAATCGCCTGGTGGATAAAGACGTCAACTGATCCGTCCCGATGGTGAGCCCGGTAGCCCGCAGGGTTCGCCGCCTTTGCGGCGTGGTTCGCTCAAGGTGCTCAGATTGGGACCTCGCCGTTGGCTATCTTCCTGCTGCCACGCATATACGCTTGTTCTCGCGACTCTGACGGATCTCACGCTCCCATGCCTGACGTTGGAACGGCGTTACCGCGGCGACGCACCCACCTACCTGCTTTGGTCCTGAACTGGTATCGTGTCAGGGGTCAGATTCACCTCGCTAACTTATCGGGAATGTAATGGCAGATCACGAAGAGCTTAACCCCGAAGAACGGCCGTGGCCGCGCGCGGTCGCCGATGAGACGACCGCGACCGAGGATGAGCCGGGCGTGCCGGAGACCCGCCGCGCGCGTCTGCGCCGGCGCGGCATCTACCTGCTGCCCAACCTCATCACTTCAGCGGCGCTGTTCGCTGGGTTTTACGCCATTGTAGCGGGCATGAACGGCAACTATGTCGCCGCCGTGCTGGCGGTGTTTGTCGCCATGGCACTCGACACGGCGGACGGGCGGGTGGCGCGCATCACCAACACGGAGAGCGAATTCGGTGCTGAATACGACAGTCTTTCGGATATGGTCGCGTTCGGTGTGGCCCCAGCTCTGGTAGCGTTCTCGTGGGCGCTGCAAGGTCTCGGTCAGACCGGCTGGGTGGTCACCTTTGTCTACATGGCTTGTGCCGCTCTACGTCTGGCGCGTTTTAATACGAAGGGCGACAACGCGAGCTTTACCGGTCTGGCCAGTCCATCGGCAGCAGCGATTGTGGTCTGCTGTATCTGGGTGTGGGTGGAGCACATGGCCGGCGCGCCGAACCAGATCATGGCGGTGGTTATGGCGGCGGTAGTTCTGTTGACCGGCTTGTTGATGGTTTCCAACTTTGAGTACTTTTCGCCCAAGGTGATCAACTTCAAGGGGCGGGTACCGTTTATGACCCTGGTACTCGTCGTGCTCGGCTTTGCTTTCATGATGGTCGATCCGCCGATTGTGTTGCTTGTTTTGTTTGCGAGTTATGCGCTGTCGGGACCGGTGATGTGGTTGTGGCGCAGAATGGCGGACGACAAGGCTGCGTGATACCGGGGTACGACGGAACTTTTGCCCGTCGTTTGAGCTCTAAACTCCGACCATCAAGGTTGACCTATCCACTGCAGGAGCATCCGCTGTGTTGATCCATAAGAAACGTCCGCTGCTCGGCAAGGCCATACCCGGGAGCGAAATTACCCCCGAGGGCGCTTATCTCAATCGCCGCACATTGCTGCAGGGTGCCGCTGTCCTCGGCGCGGGTCTGTCCCTTCCTGGGCTCGCGCGCGGCGGGCTGCAATCCGACGATGAACTGACGCCCGAGACGATTGTTACCACCTACAACAACTTCTACGAATTCGGCACCGACAAAGGTGATCCGGTGAAGTACGCCCACGAGATGGCCATCGACCCCTGGCAGGTCAAGGTGTCGGGGGCAGCCCACAAGACCGGGACGTTTGACTTTGCCGACGTGATCAAGGGTATCCCTGCCGAAGAGCGGGTGTATCGATTTCGGTGTGTCGAAGCCTGGTCGATGGTGGTACCCTGGGAGGGCCTGCCGCTGAAGGCGGTGCTATCGCAGTTTGAACCCAAAGGTTCGGCCAAATATGTGGAGTTCAAGACCCTGGTGCGGCCCTCGGAGATGCGGGGTCAGCGTGGGCTCTTTTCCAGTATCGACTGGCCCTATGTCGAAGGATTGCGCCTCGATGAGGCCTATCACCCGCTGTCGATTATGGCGGTGGGACTGTACGGCAAAGCCTTGCCCAATCAGAACGGCGCACCCTGGCGCCTGATGGTCCCCTGGAAGTATGGCTTCAAGAGCATCAAGTCGATCGTCAGTATTCGGTTTACCGAGCGTGCGCCGAAGAACACCTGGCAGCTCCTGGCGCCCCACGAATACGGCTTTTATGCCAATGTGAATCCGGCTGTGGATCACCCGCGCTGGAGCCAGGCCTCGGAACGGCGCCTGCCCAGCAGTTTCCTGACGCCCAATCGACGCCCGACGCTGCCGTTTAACGGCTATGCGGACGAGGTGGCCGATCTCTACACGGGTATGGACCTCGCCAAGTTCTACTAGCGCTATGGTTCCCACCCAATGGCCGTGGCTGAAGCTGGGCTTGTGGTTGCTGTTGAGTCTGCCGCTGGCCGAGCTGGCCTGGCGTATCGGGCTTGAGCTGCAACAACCGACGTCCGGTCTCGGCGCTGATCCAGGTGAGGCGATAGTCCACCATCTCGGCACCTGGGCGCTGCGCATACTGTTGCTGGCATTCAGCGTCACCCCTCTGCGCCGTACTCTGCGCTGGCAGGCACTGGGTCGGGCGCGGCGGCTGGTCGGTCTGTTCGCTTTCGCCTATGTTACGCTGCACATGCTTGCGTACATGTTTTACTACCTGCAGTGGGATGTGGTCGCGCTGTTCGAAGACTTCAGCAAGCGGTCCTACATCACCGTCGGGATCGTAAGTTTCCTCATTCTCGCGGCCATGGCGGTCACCTCCACAAGAGGTTGGCAGCGTCGCCTGGGGCGCAACTGGCGCCGACTGCATTTGGGCATCTACCTCGCGGTGGCTCTGGGTCTGGTCCATCTGTGGTGGCTGACCCGGGATGGTTACGCGGAGCTTCTGCTGTACACCATCTGGTTTGTCGTTTTGTTGTGGCTGCGCCGCTCGCCGCTGCTCACGCGTCGAGTCGGCAGCCTCTAGCGCCGAGCTGGTCTGTTCGGCCCTAACGGGCCATGCGTTGGCCGACCGCCGCCGCGAGATCGGCCAACACCCGCTCCGTATCCTCCCATCCGATGCAGGCGTCGGTGACACTCTGTCCGTAGGTAAGGCCCTCCATGCCATTGACGATATCCTGGCGTCCCGCCGCAAGATTGCTCTCCACCATCACCCCTACAATACGGTCTTCGCCCCCCGCAATCTGACCGCACAGGTCGTCGCACACCAGCATCTGGCGCGTGTGATCTTTCTGGCTGTTGGCGTGGCTCATATCGACCATGATGCCGGTGGCGACACCGGCCGCTTCCAGCAACTCTGCCGTCTCGCGGATGTGGTCGGCGCTGTAGTTGGGACCGTTGTTACCCCCGCGCAGAATGATGTGGCAGTCAGCGTTGCCAGCGGTGGAGAAGATGGCGGAGCGACCCTGTTTGGTAACCGATAGAAAGATATGGGAATGCGCGGAAGAACGGATCGCATCCGCTGCGATCTGGATGGAGCCGTCCGTACTGTTCTTAAAGCCCACGGCGCAGGACAACCCGGAAGCGAGCTGACGGTGCACCTGGCTTTCCGTCGTGCGCGCGCCGATCGCACCCCAACTCACCAGATCGGCCACGTATTGTGGCGTGATCGGATCCAGATATTCGGTGCCGGCGGTGAGTCCCTTGGCGTTGATATCGAGCAGTAATTGCCGCGCGGTGGCCAGGCCTTCGTTGATCTTGAATGAGTTGTCGAGCAGGGGGTCGTTGATCAGCCCTTTCCAGCCGATGATGGTGCGCGGCTTCTCGAAATAGACCCGCATCACGATAAGCAGTGTATCGCGGTATTCGTCGGCCGCCGCTTTGAGGCGGTCGGCGTATTCGAGGGCCGCTTGCGGATCGTGGATCGAGCACGGACCGACAATGGCGAGCAGGCGCCCGTCGCGCCGATTGATGATGTCGTTGACCACCGCTCGGGTCTGGAAAACCAGCGTCGAAGATTCGGAGCTGATGGGTAACTGCACCATCAGATTCTCCGGTGCGATGACCTCCTGCATGCCGGTGATGCGTACGTCGTCCGTTAAGTATTGCATGGTACGAACCTGTGTGTTTTTTTTGCGGTAGAATTCTACCTCATGGGGGTTCAAGAAAAACGCACCAACGCATCGCAGCGTCGCATGCTCGAGGATATAGGCGTGACCGTCTGGGTCGCGCGCGGCGCACCGTCACCTGCGGAAGAGCCCGCCGGCGCGGCATCGCACGAGCTGCTGGAACTCCCGGCGGTCGCGGAGCCGGCCGCTCAGGTACCGATTTCGAGCAATGGCGAATCCGTACCCGCGGCACAGACCGCCCCCATCGCTTTTCATTGGCTCGCAGGCCCTGCCGGTGCGGTGCTCTTTGCACCGAGCTCGGACAAGGTCATCTGGCGCTTCGCAAGCGATCTGTGCTCGGCTATGAGCTGGCTTGCTGGTGCCCACCAATCCAAGCCCGCAGCCCCGCGCAA
>JBCCHL010000030.1:0-30964 GCA_039028775.1 Pseudomonadota bacterium
ACTACATCCTGGTGAACACGCTCATCGGCTTGGCGCTCGGACCCTACGTGATCGGCCAGATCAGTGACTATCTGACAGCCACCGGCATGGACCCGGCGGGTGCGCTGCGCACAGCGATGGCGCTCTCCATGCTGATCTTCGTGGCGACCATCGGCTTCCTGCTGGCCGCGATGCGGCATCTGCCACGGGATGAGTCTTCGCGCCTGGCGCGTGCCAAAGACCTCGGCGAGGAAGTGGAGGTCGTCAGCTGAAGTGGCTTAACGCAGCCGCCTATGTGATCGGCGGCCTGGTGGTGGTGTCCGTGCTCGCCTGGTGGCTCGAAGGTTGGCTGCCGTTCGAGTACTTGAAAGTGGCTTCGCGTTTGGTCCTGCTGATGGTGGCGATCGGGGTGGGCCTGCTGGTCATTCGAGGCGGAATCAACCTAGAAGAGATGGGCCTCGGACCATTCGTTCCAGCAGCCTTCGTACGCGTTTTCGGGCTCGGTTTGGTCAGCTTGCTGTTGCCGGTGGGCGTTTTCTTGCTGGTCGAGTATCGCGTACCCGATGATCGGGTCGAGTGGTGGGCCGCAGCGTTTGTGCTCGGATTGATCGGATCTGTGTTTACCTCCTTGTTGGTCGCAGTATTTGAAGAGGTGCTTTTTCGGGGATGGTTGCTCACCAGGCTGCAGCGCTCGGTCGCACCGATTGGCGCAGCTTTGCTCTGCAGCCTCGCGTATGCCAGCGTGCACTTTGTCGGTCTGAACGATGTGACCCCGCCCGCGGAGATGCGCTGGTACACGCTGCTGTTCCTGCTGCCCGCTATACTTGCACCCATGTTTGACGTGGCCGCCAATTGGGACTCGCTCGCGAGCCTCCTGGCGGTAGGACTGCTGCTCTGTCTGGTTCGCTCTCGCTGGGGGCTGTGGCCTTGTATCGCGTTGCACGCGGCGTGGGTGTTTGGGATTCGCCTGTTCAAAGACCTGACGGTGCGCGACGAGGTCAATCCCTACCTGTTTCTGGTCGGCGACTACGATCGGTTCAATGGCTTGTTGGTCTTTGGCTACCTGCTGATCCTGATCCTGCTGCTCTGGGTTTGGCAGCGCCGCTCTGGCGACTGGACACCGGGTTCGGGAGCAGGGCGGGCTTGAAATCAGCACGCGGGGTGGTCAAAGCAGGTCAGTCCGCCTGCTCCCCCCACATCTGCGCGAACCGCTCCGCGGTGGATTCCATATTGGTGCGATCTATCCCCGCCTTGGTGGGGTTGTACATCGTCAAATTTACGGCACGGATCAGGTAGCGTCGCGGATCGCTGGAGTCGACGTCGATGATATTGATACAGCCGTTATCCTGCTCGATACAATACTCGCCACTCCAGGGCAGGCGCAGTGTATGATTGAAGATCATGCGATTGACCGCGCCGTGCAACACCAGCAGCAGGGTATCCCAGTCCTCATCCTCCATGATCGCGTCCCACGCCTGTGTTACGCGCGCGGCAAAATCCTCAAAGGCGTCTCCGCCGAGGAAGCGCGCGTCGGGCTCTTCGCCTCTTGCCCACGGGTTGGCGATGTCCTCCAACAGACGTTGTCGCCGCGTCGGATCATGGGGCACATCGAGGGCCGCGCTCAAGCCATGGATTTCTTCGAGTGCTGGCCGCTCCTCTACCGGCGGCGCGTCGTGTGCCTGTTCGGCCAGGACCAGGGCCACCGTTTCGCGGGTCCTGGGCAGGCCAGAACAGATCACCCGATCAAAATGCACCTTGGCCAGCGTCTGACCCTGCTGGGTGGCCTGGGTACGCCCTTCCAAGGTCAGCGGTACCAGGCGTGGGTCTGGCGCGGGTTGGCCGTCGGCGCTGACGTAAGCGGCCTGGGCGTGACGCATCAGGTAGATGCGGCGGCGGCGCGGGAAGTTAATCATGGGCATGGCCTGAGGCGTGATTGGAATTGTCCAGAGATGTTTCCTTGCGCGTCCAGATAAACGCGGACACACACACGAGCACAGCGGCTTGGGTGCCCAGCGCCCAGAGCGGTACCTGCATGGCGGCGCTCAGCAGGAACAGCGCCAACATGGTCACGGTGGCTACCCATTTGATGCGTCGCGATATCGCCCTATGCTGGCGCCATTGCAGGATGGGTGGCCCCAGACGGGGATGCTCGATGAGCCAGGTATGCAGTTTTTCTGAGCCCTTGGAAAAACAGAACGCCCCCAGGAGCAGAAACGGGGTGGTAGGTAGCAGCGGCAGGAAGATACCGATCACCCCGAGGCTCACGCTGATCCAACCGGCACTGACCCACAGAAACTTCATAGCGGCATTGTAGTGGGGGGGTGGGCACGTGCCAATTGTCGACTTTTGAGAATTACCCTGCGTCGAAGCTGGCGGTCTGCGCGAGGACGGCTTGCGGTCGGCGAAGTTTGCAAACCCGCGCTGAGTCCCTATCCTAGCCATTCGATCAGATCGCATTTTTCGGGGGAGCTATGGATTTCGACATACCACAGGACATGCAGGATTATCTGCGTGAACTGGATGCCTTCATCGAGGCGGAGATACTGCCGCTACAGATGGAAAACGACAACAACCGTTTCTTTGACCATCGGCGCGAGGATGCCCGCACCGACTGGGAGCGCGGGGGATTGCCGAACGAGGCATGGGAACAGCTGCTGCACGAAGCGAAGCGACTTGCGGATGCCGCAGGGCACTATCGCTATCCGTTTCCGAAAGAATATGGCGGTAAAGAAGGCACCAATCTCGGCATGGCCATCATCCGCGAGCATCTTGCGGTCAAGGGCCTCGGCTTGCACAACGATCTGCAGAACGAACACTCGATCGTCGGTAATAACGTCGGCCTGTTGTTGATGATCAACTATGGCACCGACGCGCAGAAGGCCGAGTGGGTCGATGATCTGGCAGAGGGACGGCGCGGCTTCGCCTTCGGCATTACCGAGCCGGAACACGGCTCCGATGCGACCCATATGGAGACCAACGCAGTGCGCGATGGTGACGAATGGATCATCAACGGCGCCAAAACCTGGAACACCGGCATTCACAAGGCGAAGTACGATCTCATCTTCGCGCGCACGTCCGGTAAGCAGGGCGACGGTGAGGGCATCACCGCGTTCCTCACCCCGACCGATGCGGAAGGCTTCAAAGTGGAGGAGATGCTCTGGACCTTCAACATGCCCACGGACCACGGCCGCATCTCGTTGAGGGACGTGCGCGTGCCCAACGATGCCATCTTTGGCGGAGAGGGCCGTGGCCTCCAGGTGGTCCAGCATTTCTTCAATGAGAACCGCATCCGCCAAGCGGCGTCTTCCCTAGGCGCCGCCCAGTTCTGCATCAATGAGTCGATCGAGTACGCCAAGCACCGTGCGCCGTTCGGCAAACCGCTGTCGACCAATCAAGGCATACAGTTTCCGCTGGTGGAACTGCAGACGCAGTGCGAGATGCTGCGGGCGTTGATCCACAAGACGGCCTGGCAGATGGATAAGTACGGGGCGTTTTCCGTATCGGATAAAGTCTCAATGTGTAACTACTGGTCCAACCGCTTGTGCTGTGAGTCCGCCGATCGCGCCATGCAGGTGCACGGCGGTCTGGGATATTCGCGGCACAAACCTTTCGAGCACATCTATCGTCACCACCGGCGCTACCGCATTACCGAGGGTGCGGAGGAAATCCAGATGCGACGCGTTGCCGGCTACCTGTTTGGCTTCATGAGCCAGCGTGCCCCGAAGGGCGTGCGAGAATAGCCGCATGAGCGAGTTTGAGGGTCGACTGGGTGAGGTGCTGGCGCAGGTCATACCGCGTTACGTGGCGCTGAACCGGGCCGAGCGCTTGTCGGGCGGGGCCAGCCAGGAAACCTATCGCATAGACATCAACACCGCGGATGGCGACCGCCTGCTTGCGATGCGACGTGCGCCGGGCGGAGAGCACGTCGAGCCGACGCCCGGACATCCCGGCCTGGCGGCGGAGGCGCTCCTGATGCGCAGCGCGCGTGCGGCCGGGGTCCCCGAGCCAGAGGTGTTTCACGTGTTGACGCCCGCAGATGGGCTGGGTGATGGCTTCATCATGGAGTGGCTGGAAGGGGTAGCGCTCGGCGCCCGGGTGGTGCGTTCGCCCGAACTTGATGAGATCCGCCCCCATCTGGCCCAACTGTGCGGGGAGGCCCTGGGTCGGATACACAGCATCGACCTCGTGGCGACCGGGTTGGATAAACACCTGGAGGTGATCACGCCGGAGCAGTACATCGAGCAGACCTGGCAGCGCTATCGAGATTTTGAGACCGCCCAACCGATGATCGACTACGCAGGGCGGTGGTTGCTCGAAAACCTCCCTGCGCAGAGCGAGCTTGCGTTGGTGCACAACGACTTTCGCAACGGCAACGTGATGTTTGATGCCGACGGAATCGTCGCGGTGCTCGACTGGGAGGTTGCACACATCGGCGATCCGATGCGCGATCTGGGTTGGATCTGTACCAACTCATGGCGTTTCGGACGGAGCGATCTTCCGGTGGGTGGCTTCGGACATTACGAAGATCTGTTCGCCGGCTACGAAGCGGTGACCGGCCGTGCGGTGGATCCCCAACGGGTCAAGTTCTGGGAAGTGTTCGGCTCTTTCTGGTGGGCGATCGGCTGTCTTGGCATGGCGGAACACTATCGCAACGGTCCTGACAAGACGGTGGAACGGCCAGCCATCGGGCGTCGATCTTCGGAGTGTCAGGTCGACTGCGTCAACTTGCTCATACCAGGCCACGTGGAGCTTGTGTCCACCACAGACAATGCGTTGCAGGACATGCCGCGCCTCGATGAACTGGTGGTCAGCGTGCGAAATTTCCTGCATAACGATGTCATGGACGAGACGACGGGGCGCCTCAATTTTCTCGCCCGGGTTGCCGGCAACTCCCTGGACATCGTCCTGCGCGACCTCTCTCATGGCGCTACTGCGCGTGCCCAGGAGTGGGAACGGTTGCGAGCGCTGTTCGACGCGGATGCGGATCTGCAGAGCTTGCGCTGGAAGCTGGTCCACGGATTACGGGACGGTAGCATCGAACTCGACAAACCCGGTCTCGTGGAACATCTGCGCGCCACGGTCGTCAACGAAGTGGCCATTGATCAACCGAAATATTCCGGATTTCAAACTGCGCTCGACTCGGGTCGGTGACGCTGCCGGAAGAGGAGTTCGAGGTTTTCGATCACGCCGGGGTGCTGCTCGGCTTGCAGGCGCGAAGCACGGTGCATCGCGTCGGACTCTGGCATCGCTCTTCCCAGGTGTTTGTGTTCGATGATCAGGGTCGCCTGTTGCTGCAGCGGCGGGTGGCGCATAAGGACCTGTACCCGAATCTATGGGACTACAGTGTCGGCGAGCACCTGCAACCGGGTGAGAGCCATCACGAGGGCGCGCTGCGCGGCTTGCGCGAAGAGCTGAGCATCTGCGGGTGCGAGCTCTCACCCTTGGGTGATATCTATCGCACCGAGCTGCGCGGTGAGACGTTCTGTGATCGAGAAATTCAACAGGCGTTTAGCTGCACCTACTCCGGCCCCGTAGAACCTGAACCGGAGGAGGTGGCGCAAGTGCGTTTCGTGACCCGCCCGGCACTCGCTGCCTGGCTGGACTCGCGGCCGGAGGAATTCACGCCGTGGTTCAGATCTGCGCTGGAGCGCTTTCAACTGCTCGACTGAGTGCGGTGTGCGATCTTTTGATTGATGCGTTCCTCCTCGCCTTGATTCTCGATTGACGAAAGGCATGCGAGGGTGAAGGGCGCCAGGATCAGGTCAACACGCTTGAGTACACCGGCAAGGCCGCAGTTCCGCCGGTATGGACGAGCACCACGTCTGCGCTCTTTATATTCCCCAGGTTGATCTGGTCGATGAGCCCGGTCAGGGCTTTTCCAGAATACACCGGATCGAATAACAAACCTTCCAACCGGGCGGCCATGTGAATGGCTGCGATTGTGTCCTCGGTTGGTGATCCGTACCCCGCGCCGAAGTACGCGTGATTGGTGTTGACCGGTGCCGGGTATGGGCCGTTGCCGAAGCGCTCCCGGGTGGCCGCGAGAATGTCGGCGACCCGTTCTTCGAGACGCCCCGGATCCGGATGATAGACGTTGATGCCGAGCACCGTGATGTCATCCCGCAGGTAGCTGAGTCCGTAGAGTAGACCACTTTGGGTGGCTGCGGATGCTGAGGCATGGAAGATGTGTGTGACATCCAGCGCGTTCGCCGTTATGCCGTCGTGCAGTTCTTCGGCGCACTGCGCATAGCCCAGCGCGCCCACCGCGTTAGAACCGCCGGCGGGAATTTCGTAGGTATGCTTGTCAGCCGCTGCAAGATCTGCCAGCAGTGTTTCCCGGGTGGTAGCAGCATCTTCCGTATCGCACAGGTGCAGGTGCGCGCCGAGCAGTTTGTCCAGGAGGACATTCCCTCCATGCTCATAGTCGTCATCGGCCGGGCTGGCGCGCCGGGTGAGCAGCAGGTGACATTCGAGACCCAATTTGTTGCATGCGGCAGCCGTTTGGCGTGCATGGTTGGACTGGATCGCGCCATAGGTCAGAACGGTGTCCGCACCCTGATCGAGGGCATCGCCGAGAAGGTACTCCAGTTTTCTGGTTTTATTGCCACCGGTCGCCAGGCCGCTGCAGTCATCGCGCTTTACCCAGATGTTGGGGCCGCCCAGTTCCGCTGACAGGCGCGGTAGAAGTTCCATGGGGGTTGGCCAGTGGCCCAAAGGAGCGCGGGCTGCAAAATTCTGCCAGGGGTAGGAGGTCAATGAATTGTCGTCCGCTGGAGGTATGAGCGGCTATTTTAGGGCGCCTCGGGACTGGCAACCAGTGGCGGAGAAAGCGGGCGCGCTGTATGCGCCCGAATGAATCACTCAAGCCCTGCGGGTCACGGCCTCCGCGCATGCCCAGAACACGAGTTTCATGCGTGCCACCAGATCCAATTCCTCGCCGCGATCCAGGCGCTCGAAGAGCCGGGCCAGTCGAGGCTGTCTGGCCAGGTGATCGCGCAGGCGGTTGGAAGCCAAGCTGAAACAAACCGCACCGAGGAGCAGAAATAATAACCCCGGGGCAAACGGTAGAACCAAACCCAGAATGCCGAGCATGACCAGAATCGTTCCGCTGATGATCAATAGGGCGCGTCGCATGCAATCTCCATAAATCAGGTGAGCCGGTGGGTATGTTCACCGTGAAGACGGTGAGGCAGACCCTCTTGAATTCTAAAATTGCAATCCACATGCCAGTGTAGGTAGTTAGGCTAAATAATTGATATTTAAAGACATTATTTTTCCAGAAGACTCACCATTTGCGAGGCGAGTGGCGAGATTTGCCACCATATGGTGAGTTACACGCGGGGTGAAATTTGCAAACTGGTTGCCGATATCGGAATTCGTGCTATGGCTTAATGATGTTTGGAAACTTCGAGGGAGCGTACGAGCATGGAGCATCTGTTAGGCACCCACTTTGTGTTGCAAGACGCGCGCTATGCGATTGTGGACGTGCGCGATATCGCTGGTGAAACCATGATCTACGCCGAGCCAGAACCCCACAGAAGCGGCGATGGCGGCCCCAAACGGGCAGTATTTCGCTACCGCGATGTGGTCGGTCTATTGGGTGGCAGCCAACAGTTCCACTAAGGAACAGTCAATTTCCGGAATCCTGGCGCTGTGCCCGTCTTTTCACGCAATCTTGTTGCCGTTTGAGTGGCGATAGGCCCAGGCAGCCGCGGCTCTGTGCGGTCGGAAGGCAGACGTATTTCTCACTAGCTCAATCCGGGACGTCTTCGCAGAAGTAGTGTGAGGCCGATCAACGTTTCGAACCTTTCGCGGCGGGTAACATCTGACGCTGAGAGATATATCAGTTGCTTTAGAGGTGGCGCAGCATGAGCGGTACGGGGCAGCGCGAAATCGTTTTACTGTATGACGCTGAGGAACGCATCATCGATGAGTTTCTCTACAGTCGTTTTGCGCGCATTGTAGAAGGACATGACAAGCTGGAAGCGTACGCAGCCAGCCACACCAAAGCCGTGTACTGCCTTGTTGGCAATGGTCTGACACTGAAGAATGCGGTGTTTTTTGTTCTTCCCATCACCGAAGAGGGTGTCATCGACGCCAACTTCAATCTGCCCCTGAGGTACATGGCCATGCACGCGGGCAAGGTCCAGGGCGAGGATGTCCGCGTAGCCTCGCGTAGTCAGTGCCCCGTCCCCTGGCACGCCGTACACCTGTGGGAGCCCGCTGCCGAAGACGCGCTTGATCATCTGCAGGGGCGGATTCTGCGCAACAAGCTCAAACTGAAAACCCTGGTGCTCGATAGCGTCGATAGCGCCCGTGGTCCCCACGAGGTACTGGAGATACCGGATACACCCCATATCGGCGAATTACCCGCAGAAAATTCAACCGCTGACAATGCCCAGAAACTGGTGGATGCGTTCGGCGAGGCCGGCAAATTGTCGCTTGCCGATCTCATACGTCTGCACTCGGATCAGATCGAACAAGCCCAGCAACGCTACCGTAGCGAATTGGAGCAGCAACAGCAGACCTATCTCCAGCAGGTCCGTGCGGCGCGCGAAGAAGTGCAGACGCTCAAAGTGGCTCTGCGTCAGGAGCAGGACCGCAACCGCCGTCTCCAGCAGATGCTGCGCGGCGATATCTGATCACCTTGCCGTCGCTTGGCGGCCACTCTATCCCAAACTCTGCGTCGCGCTCAGCGACCCGAAGCCGTGCAATTCGCCGCACCGGGTTGCGGCTTTGTTCGGCCCTGCGCTACAGGTAAGATCGTAGTTCGAGAGAAGTTGGGGTAGGAAGGAATGGCAGCCACTTTGAGTCTGGCGCCGCTGCTGGACATGGTCGCGCAGGGTGCGGCAGAGGCGGATCGCGAACGCACACTCGCCGACACCACCATCAACGCACTGAAAGGCAACGACATCATGCGCTTCACGGCCAGCGAGGAATTGGGCGGGTTGAATCGCTCGATCGTCGATACCGGTCGAGAGCTCGAGGCGCTGGCGGGCTCTTGTGCATCTACGGCGTGGGTGATTTGGAATCATCTGTGCACCTTCCATCTGTTCGCGGGTTTATTAGGACCACATAACATCCAGTTTCTGAGAGGGATCACCACGGCTCATGAGTGGGTGTGCTTTCCAGCGGGCGCCAGCACCGGCATCAAGGGAGTCCCGGCGGAGGAGTGCATGACGCTGCAAGGCAAGGCAGCGTTTGGTTCCGGTGCGCGCTACGCGGAATGGGCTGGGGCATCGTTTGTGTGTGACGACGCCGCCAAGCCGCTGTTTGCGCTGGTGAACCTGGCGCAGGATCAGGTCAGCATAGACGCGGACTGGCAGGCGATGAGTTTGCGTGCCAGCGCAACCGACACGGTCCGCTATGATGGCGCCCGAGTTTCGCGCGAAAATGTGGTGCCATTCCCGTTCATGTACCGCGAGAAGTTTCGCGAACCGGAGCGCGACATGATTCACCCGCGCTACCGTGAAGACTGGGTGGCCCTCTCGGATATGTGGCTGGGGTTGATGGCGGTCGGGCTGGTACAGGCTTGTTTCGATGAGGTTGCCCAAGGCATTAAGGACCGCGTCGCGATCATGGGCGTAAAAGTGGCTCAACGCCCCACCGTGCACGTTAATCTCGGTCAAGCCGCCGCCAACCTACAGACCGCGCGAGACACTGTGGTCGCCGCCTGTGCAGAGACGGACACGCGCATTGCGGCCCGCGTCACACCCACCGAGACAGATTACCTGCGCCAACTCGCGGCCAGCGTGAGCGCGCTGCAGTTGTGCGACGAAGCACTGCGTCGCCTGGTGCGCGTCAACGGCGGCAACGGTCTGCGCGAAGGCCCCGACTTCGAGCGGCGTGTGCGGGACTTTCAGGCCATGCCGCTGCACATCAATGCCCATCAGGATCGGGTCACCGAGCAGCTAGGGCGCCACGCCCTGGGGCTGCCACCGGAAAATCCGTTTTAGCGGGGAGCGGTACGTGATGGAGATAGAGATTTTTTCTGACGTGATCTGTCCGTGGTGCTTCATCGGCAAGCAGCGGCTTGATCGTGCTCTGCCGGGGGATGTGGGTGAGGGCATCACGCTGCGTTGGCGGCCGTATCAACTCTTTCCGGGGTTGCCTGCTGAAGGGCTTGATCGTGGTGAGTACCTGCGCCGCCGTTATGGCGAGGACGCGGACTCGACCCGAGCACCTCGGCGCATCACGGAAGAGGCCGAGGGGGAAGGGCTAACCCTGCGTTATGACCTCATACAGCGCTTGCCCAACACGCTGCTTGCGCACCGATTATTAGAGTATGCCTATGTCGAGGGCGTCCAACACCGCCTCTCCGAGATACTGTTCCAGGCCTACTTCTGTGCGGGCGAGGATGTGGGGGAGGCGGACACGCTGGCGCGGCTCGGCGCGCGCGCGGGCCTGGACGCGGATGCGGTAGCGAATATGCTTGCGAGCGATGCGTATGCGCAAGAAGTCGCGGAACAATTGGCCAGGGCACCCGAGGTGGGGGTCAGTGGTGTCCCGGGTTACCTGCTCGCCGGCGGCTTTCTGCTGCCGGGAGCGCAGAGCACGGAAACGATGGCGCAGATCATTACGCGCGCCAAACTGCGGCTCGGCTGAGATCTCAACGTGGAGCGTCGTCGCACCGTCGGCGAAACCGCTCCGCATAGAGGTTAGCAGCCCCAGTGCTTTGACAATGTGTTCAATACCTTGTCTACCGCGGAGAGGCGTCGCCTTGCGCGGTGTTCTAACGCCGTCCGAAGACGCCTGATCAAGCGTGGGTGACAGCGGCCGCTCGGTTTGAGCGGCGGCGAAAGGGCGACTTGCTAGCGGATGGAGTGGTCCATATCGTGGGCCGGCACCTGGTTGCGCAGATGACCGACCACCTTGGCGGGCACGCCAGCCACGGTAGCGTTTTCGGGTACGTCCTCCAGCACGACACTGCCGGCGCCGACTTTGGCATTCTGTGCCACTTCGATGTTACCGATGACCTTACATCCCGCGGCGAGCAGGACCCCTTTGCGGATCTTTGGATGTCGGTCGCCACTCGTCTTGCCGGTCCCGCCCAGGGTCACGGAATGCAGGATCGAGACGTCGTCCTCGACCACCGCGGTCTCGCCGATCACAATCCCGGTGGCATGGTCGAACATGATCCCGCTGCCCATACGTGCCGCGGGATGGATATCGACCCCTAGGGTGACCGAGATCTGATTCTGAAAGAACTGGGCCAGCGTCCGTCTGCCTTCGCTCCAGAGCCAGTGAGCGACCCGGTGCGCCTGTAAGGCGTGGAATCCCTTGTAGAAAAGGAACGGGGTGGTGAGGTCTTCACAGGCCGGGTCGCGGGTGTAGGTAGCGAGAATGTCGATTTCGGCGGCGGACAACAGGCTCGGGTCGTTGGTGGTCGCCTCGCCGATGACATCCCGGATCAGCATGGTCGGCAACATCGGGTTGTCGAGTTTGCTGGCCAGGCGGAAACTTAGCGCATCCGTGAACGTGCGGTGATTTAAGATGGTGGCATGGAAATAGCTGCCCAGGATCGGCTCCTCGGCAGCTTTGCAGGCTGCTTCTTGGCGCATCAACGGCCACAGATCGCCCGGACCTTTGATGTCCTTCAGCCAATCCTGATCGGCATCTGCGATCACCTGACTGAAGCGATTGGCAGTGACTGCAAGGTTGGTCATACCCATTGCCCATTCTCGTCGTAGGTAGCGCCAGACTATGCGCATGAAGGCATTTTGCAACCTCCATTTTGTCTTAAGTATATGCCGGACCTGAGGTCGCAGGTGTGTCGGCGTTAGGGATTGAGGCGCGGCGATGGACTGTGTAGGGTGGCAAATTCGGGTCAATTTCCAGCGGGCGAGATGTCTAATCGATGAGTGTGCAGTTTGAAACCGTGGCAGTTGTCGCCCGACGACAGCGCAAGAATGTGGCCGATACCGTGTTGGCGGTGGAAGCGGTGCTGCGTGACCTCGGCTGCGCGATTGTGTTCGAAGACGACACCGCCGGGTTTTTGCCGGATCAGCACGTGTCTGGGGCGGCCCGGCGCACCTGTCCCCGAGAGGACCTTGGCAGTGTCTCGGATCTGATTGTTGTGGTGGGCGGCGACGGCAGTCTGCTGGGGGTCAGTCGCGCCCTGGTGGGCACACCCGTCCCCGTGCTGGGGGTCAATCGCGGTGGCCTCGGTTTCCTGGCCGGGGTATCGCCAGACCTGCTGGATCAACAGCTGCGCGAGATTCTATGCGGCGAGTACGTGGCCCAGAACCATTTTCTGCTTGCAGCTGCCGTATTGCGTGATGGACAGGTTTTTGCCCAATCCGTGGCCCTCAACGACGTGGTTGTGCACTCGGGCTCGATGGCAAAAATGCTCGAGTTTTCCATGTCGGTCAACGATGAGTTCGTTTATGACCAGCGCTCGGATGGCCTGATCGTGGCGAGCCCGACGGGTTCTACCGCCTATGCGCTTTCCGCCGGCGGACCGATCATGCATCCGGATCTGGACGCGTTTGTGGTGGTTCCCATGTTTCCCCACACGCTCACTTCCCGGCCGCTGGTGGTCCCCGGGGAGGTACAGGTCAAGCTGCGCATCATGTCAGCGGATGGCCAGCCCAAGATCAGCTGCGATTCCCAGGTGAACATGACGCTGCATACAGGCGATGAGGTGCTGATCAGCAAGCTTGCGGAACCGCTGCGTCTCATCTACCCACTAGGCCATAGCTTCTATGAAAGCTGCCGCAGCAAGCTGGACTGGGCCACTCGTCTCGGCGGCCAACAAGACTGAACGTCGCAACGCCTTAATCCCGCGGTGGCACGTCCTTGGGTGTGTCGATGTCGCGGAAGATACCCTGATCGATGACCGGTACATCTAATACCTGTGCCGCATGGGCCCGCACGACCGAGCGCGCGCCTTCATCGCCCGTTAATGCCTGCAGGGCGGGAAGCAGGCTGTGATGGAAGCCGATGGGGTGACCCGTGCGCGTACCGCCCTCCACGACGGAGGAAGGTCGTACGATTGTCTTTGCCGCGCCTGCCTCGAGTTCTACCTGTGCGGTAGCTGCTTGGAGAAGGTTGAGCGTCTGGGACTGCACAAAGGGCATGTCCAGCAGGCCGACAAACGTCCAGTGCCATGTCACCGTTTGGGCACCTGCGGCCAGCGAATGTCCCATCCCCAACGATGACTGTGCCGCGTGGACGATCTGCACTTGCGGATGCAGGTCGTGGAGCCGTCGCGCAAGCTCCGGGTCTGCTTCACGTAGGACGACACAGACCCTGGGGAATGTTGCGACGTAGATGCGCAGGGTTTGATCGGCGACAAAGCTGTCTCCCAGCGCGTGTTGCCGCTTGTCTGAGCCAAAGCGGCGCGAGACACCGCCGCCCAGTAGGAGGGCGCCGACCTCGGTCTGCTTCAACCGGCGCTGGCCGCTTGGAGGTGGGCCCTGCTGTCCGATTGCTTGTTTTTACGCACCGCCGTGATTTCGGCCAGCACGGCGATGGCGATCTCGGGCGGCGTCTTCGAGCCGATCGGTAGTCCGATCGGCGCGTGCAACTTTTCGAGTTGGGATTCGGTGATGTCCAGAGCCAGGAGGCGCTCGCGCCGATTGGCGCTGGTCCGCGTCGAACCCATGGCGCCGATGTAGAACGCATCGGTGGTCAACGCTTCCATCAGCCCCATATCGTCGATGCGTGGGTCGTGGGTGAGGGCGACGATCGCGGTACCGGCATCTTTGGCATGCGCGCGGATCGCATCGTCCGGCATGTCGGCGAGCAGCCGCACAGTGTCGTTGCCGAAGTCTCGGAGCAGATCCTCGCGCGGATCGCAGACGGTGACCTCATAGTCGAGCATCAACGCCATTTGTGCCAGGTACTTGCTGACCATCCCCGCCCCGATGATGAAGAGTTGGGCGCGCGGACCGAAGGTATGAGTCAGGGTCTGCTTGTCGGCGTCCCACGCCAGCTCGCTGAAGTGTTCGACGCTCTTTATTTCTGTACGCTGACTTGTTAAATCGACATGCCGTTGCACACACGTGCGGTCTTTTAGCGCCGCGTTCAAGCTGCAGAAGTGTTCTATGGTTGCCTCGTTCGAGACTTGCGGTTCGACCACGATATTGAGATGGCCGCCGCAGGGTAGGCCGAGCTTTTCGGTCTCCTCCGCCGTAATGCCATACTGAAAAAATTGCGCATGCTCCGCTGCCAGTTCGCCCCGGGTCAGTTTTTCGAGCAGGTCATCTTCCACGCAACCACCCGACAGGGAGCCGACAATCTGTCCCCGCGGATTGCAGGCGAGCACCGAACCAACCGGCCGTGGGGAAGAGCCCCAGGTCTCTACCACGGTCGCCAGCCAGCAGGACTGAGCATCTCGCAGCCAGGCTTCTACCTGCTGGAGCACCTCTTGATCGACTGCCTGCATTTTTGTCCTCGCCATAGAACTTGTCTGGGGGGATGATACAACAATATGCCCATACCTGCGGATCAGGGCATGAGATATCTTGATAAAATCTAAATAAGATCTCGTAAATAATTGATATATAAAGGAATAAATCTCGGACTTGATTGTGAGCCAAGGGCTGGAGCGCCCCTGGGTGCACGCCACGTCTTACGCCTAGGGGAGGAGAAGATCGAGCTGGAAGAGCTGCTCGGCAACGGCGTATCGTTGTGCCGCACGGATCTATGGACATGCCCCCAGTGCGGTGTGGCCCAGGTTCAGCCACAGCCGGGAGGGTTATGTCGCAACTGCCGTGAAACCCTCGCTCGGGCGGATCACTGTTTTGTCGCACCGGTGCGCTGCCATCATGCCGCAGGCACCTGTCGCGACGAGTCTTTCGCGGCGCAGGTATGTATGCAGCCCCATGTCGTCTACCTTGCGGTCACCAGCGGCCCCAAAGTGGGCATCACGCGCGCCGGGCGGGAGTGGCGACGCTGGCTAGATCAGGGTGCTAGCCGTGCCCTGCGCATCATGCGCGCCCCCACGCGTCGGGCTGCCGGGTGGGCGGAGGCCGCGCTAGCCAGGCACCTGAATGATCGAACTGATTGGCGCAAGATGTTGTTTGGTACGATCGCCGAGTATGACTTGTTGGCACTCGCGCAGCAGTTGCGTCGTGATGGTCTCGCGGAGATGCCCCACGACCCAGCGCGCATACCTACGCGCGAAACACGAGATGTAGTGTGGGACGTGGACGATTCTGTCACTCGGATCGCATATCCCACTGTGAAAAACGCGTCGGCGGGCACACCTGGTCTACTCAATGCCGAGAGCTTGGCACGGATCCCCGCTCGGCGTCTGCGCCTGCAAGACGAGCCACGGGTGAATGGGACGCTGCTCGGGGTGCGTGGCGGCTACCTGTTGCTGTCCGGTGGTGTGTTTCATGTGGATGAACATCGAGGCTACGAAATTGAACTCATCAGTCCTGTGGACGTTGAGAATCGCGACGCGCAGATGTCGCTGTTCTAATAGACGGTCTGTCTATGAATGGACTGTCTATTCAATGGTCGGTCGAGGGAGCGTTTCGAGACAAGCTTCGATTACTGACAAAAGAGCTTGCATGTTGCTTACTTTTGTTTCGCTTGCGTAGCCGACATTATACCGCGAAGGCCGATCGCTGGGCAGTCTGGGCGGTCCTATGAAATTCCCATAGTATCCGCCACCCTTTGCGGATACTGCGGATGGGCTCATGCAACGGCGATCTGTCACTCGATACAAGTCCGGCAAAGCGCTGCTCAAGGCGTTGAGCGACAACCCTGCCTTAGCTGAATTTGTCCCACGCCTGCCGGTCGGTGGGCTGAAGCGGCTGGTCGAAGAGGTCGGACTGGCGGACGCCGGTGAGTTGATCGTTTATGCCACCTCGAACCAGCTGTTTGAATTGATCGACGAGGCGGTCTGGCAGGTCACGGCGCCGGGTGCTCCGGAGAGTTTTACCGAAGAGGCGTTCTGTGCTTGGATGGCCACCCTGCTCGATGTCGGTGACGAGTTTGCCGTTCGTCATTTTGTTGGGTTGGATGACGATTTGGTACTGTTGGCGATGATGCGCCTGTTGTTTGTCGCAGATCTCAGCGCCCGGGTACTCGACCCCAGCGATGACGAGGCGTTCGAGCTGTTGGACAGTACCGCGCTGAATAAGGAGTTGTATGGCAACTTCGAAGTCACCCCGCGCTCCGATCAGCACTGGGATACCGTACAGCGACTGCTCGCCGCGTTGCACACCCTGGAGCCTGCATTCCTGGAGGTAGCGCTGCGACGCTGCTGTCTGCCCGAGACTATGCTGCGTTACCGCGCGGAGCACAGTGTGGCCGGGGATGCTCAGGGGGCGCATCAGTTGCGCCGCACGGCCGCAGGCTATTTGGCATCGGAGATCGCGGGCGACTTTTTGCGTAGCGCGCGGGAGAGCGATATGAGTCAGCTCCTGGAAGCGGATGCGTACGATCTCGATACCGCTTACTACTTTTCCAGGGCGCGTCGCCACGCGTTGGAGTCCTCTCTGGCAGGAACGGATGCACCCAAGCGTCTGGGACAGGCATCGCCAGATTCCAACTCATCGGGAGATGAGAACTCATCGAGAGATGAGAACTCATCCAAAGATGAGAACTTATCATCAGATGAGTACGCAGGGACTGATGAACATTCGCCCAGTAGCGGTTTCTCACCTGCCGGTGAGGATGATATGGCGGCATTGCAAACGATCGTCACGGACCTGGAAATGGCTGCCATGGCTGGTGCCGTCCCATTGCTGGGAGGTGCCTCCGATACCGACGACGCCGGTGCGGGCCGGCTTCGGCGTGCGCTGGGCGAGCTGGCAGACGCGCAACCCGCGGCACTCCAGCAGCGGATGGCCGAACTTGCCTATCTCTCCAATGTCCTGATGACCGGGGTATGGCTGGAAGATCAACGCCTCAACCATTCCGAAGCGGTGGCGGCGGTGACGGCGGTATGCAGTCTCGGCCTCGAGCGCGCACCTCAGATCGATCTGGCGCACGAACCAGGCCTGGTCGGTGTGTTTAGAGTGGGCTGGCATATCCTGCAGACCGTGCCGGACCGGGTGATCGATGCTCTCGAAGTGTGGCTGAGCGACCCCCAGGTGGCGGCAAGCCTTGGCCTCAGGAATTGGATTGTGGAAGATCTGCGCGGCGCGCTGTCCGGTGGTGAATTCATCGCAGATGTTGCTGGACAGGCCTATGAGGAGGTCCACAACGTCCTCAAGATGTTCGGACTGATCCTGCAGCAACCGGCTGTCGACCATTTGTGTCTGCTCGTTGATCATCTCCCAACCACAGTGGCGGTAGCCGACGCCCACCGGCTCGCTCAGCGTCGCCGCTTTATTCAGAGCGCGCGCGAGATAGAGCAGATCGAGGCCTTTGTAGCCAATCTCGATCGTTGGCGGCGTGCACCGGGTGGCGATTGAGCCAGCCATTTGACGATGCGATTCACCCGACCGAAGTTGCCGGCCCTTCGATGGCGAGCGACAATATCGCTTTAGCAAGCCCGTGAGATGTGTGGTCTGGGAATTGACCTTTGGGCGCCTGGTAGCAGTTGCTTGCCGGCCTTGTTCACGCGGTGTGATAGCGGAGTTATGGCGGAGTTATTATGAAAGAAGGGCAACCGGTCGAAACCCGGCTGGAAGACTACGAGGCGCCAGCCTTTACGACCACCGACGTGGCGTTGGAATTTGACATCCACCCGGGCGCGACCACCGTGCGCAGCACGCTGCAGGTCGAGCGTCTCACAGAAACTGGCGATGACCTATACCTCGATGGGATAGAGCTCGAGCTGTTGAGCATCTCCCTCGATGGCGAACCGCTGGGCAGTAACCAGTACTCGCTCAGTGACGAGGGTTTGACCCTGCATGGTCTGAAGCATCGACACACGGTTGAGATCGAAACGCGGATTGAGCCTGAAGCAAACACAGCCCTGGAGGGGCTCTATCGTTCAAGCGCGATGTACTGCACTCAGTGTGAGGCTCAGGGGTTTCGCAAGATCACCTACTATCAGGATCGTCCGGACGTGCAGGCGCGTTTCACCACCACGGTAGTTGCGGACGGCGATGCGTATCCTGACCTGTTGTCGAATGGTAACAAGGTTGCGGAAACAACGAACCCCGACGGCCGCAAGGCGGTTACCTGGAACGATCCGTTTCCGAAGCCGAGCTATCTCTTTGCGCTGGTCGCCGGGAAGTTGGCGTCGATTGAGGATACCTTCACCACCCGCAGTGGGCGCGAGGTCAAGCTGATTATCTACTCCGAGCCACACAACATCGGCCAGTGTGATTACTCCATGGACGTGCTCAAGCGCTCCATGCGCTGGGACGAGGAGCGCTTCGGGCGCGAATATGATCTGGACATCTTTATGATCGTCGCGGTCGAAGATTTCAATATGGGGGCGATGGAAAACAAGGGCCTCAACATATTCAATACATCCTGTGTGCTGGCCTCGCCGGACACTGCCACCGATGCGGCCTACCTGCGCGTCGAAGCGGTGGTCGCACATGAGTATTTCCACAACTGGTCGGGAAATCGGGTGACCTGCCGGGATTGGTTTCAGCTCAGTCTCAAAGAGGGTTTTACCGTGTATCGGGATGCCGAGTTTTCCTCAGACGAAAACTCGCGCTCCGTCAAACGCATCGAAGATGTCAGTTTCCTGCGCGCCGTGCAGTTCGCAGAAGACGCAGGCCCGCTTGCGCATCCCGTCCGTCCCCGTTCCTATCTGGAGATATCAAACTTCTACACGACCACCATCTACGAAAAGGGTGCGGAGGTCGTGCGTATGTATGAGACGCTGATCGGGCGCGAAGCTTTTCGACGTGGTTCAGATCTCTATTTCGAGCGGCATGATGGTTCTGCCGCGACCACCGATGACTTTTTGCGGGTCATGGCCGAAGCAGGCGAGCGTGACCTCGCGCAGTTCCAGCGTTGGTATGAGCAGGCGGGAACGCCGCGGCTCAAGGCCACCCAGACGTTTGCCGACGATTGTCTGATCTTACAGCTCGAACAGAGCTGCCGACCCACGCCGGGACAGGAGACGAAGCTACCTTTCCTCATGCCGCTTGCGATGGGTCTGGTCGACCGCGAGGGTGACGTCATCGACCTCAACAACCTGAAGATCGACAGCGCTTGCGCTTTCAGCGTGCGCGACGGGGGTACCACGTTGCTGTTGGAACTGACCGAGGCAAATTCATCGATATCGTTTACCGGCCTCAGTGTCGAGCCGGTAATCAGCCTGCTCCGCGGTTTCTCCGCGCCGGTAAACGTCAGCTTTGCGCGCGATAACTCGAGCCTTGCCCATCTCGTCACCCACGACATAGACGGCTTTGTGCGTTGGGACAGCCTGCAAACGTTATGGCTGGGGTGGTTTGCGCCGGAACCCACGGCGACGCTCGCCGACGATCTGGTACCGGTCATGGGCAGTCTGCTGGATCAGGCGATCGAGCGGGCAGGGGGAGCACCCGGTGGTGACTTGATCGAGCAGCAGCTTCTGCTCGCCCACATGTTGAGCATCCCCGATGCAAACTACCTGTTCGAGCAGTTACCCACCTTTACGGTGGAACGCGTGTTGGATGGCCATGATCAGGCACAGGCTGAATTGGGCTCGATGCTGCAAGGCAAGTGGCGGAGTCTGTATGAGTTGACCCGTGCGCGTGAACCCTACTCTCCCGCGCCGCGACAAATGGCACAACGTGCGTTGAACCATGTTGCGCTGGGTTATCTGGCTGCGGGTCTCGATGCCGAGGGGGTTGGTGAGTTACTCGAGGCGCATTACTTCGCGGCGTACAACCTGACGGCTCGCAGGGCAGCGCTGGCGCTGGCTTGTCAGCTGCCCGAGGCACCCCCGGCAACCCGTGGAAAGATCTTGGCCGACCTGCGGGATCGATGGTCGAGCGAGGCGTTGGTGATGGACCTGTGGTTTAACCTGCAGGCACAGAGCCCACACAGTTCTGTCGATGATTTGATCGAGCTAGAGGCCGATGATCTCTTTGACCTCAAGAATCCGAATCGGGTCCGTAGTCTGTACGCGGCCTTCGGGATGTACAATCACCGGCGTTTTCACGACTTGGATGGCAGTGGTTATGATTTCCTGGCCCGGGTCTTGAAGCGCCTTGATAAGAGCAACCCACAGATCGCTTCGCGCCTGGCTACCCCGCTGACACGCTGGCAGCGCTACGACACCAAACGTGGTGCCATGATGCGCGCGCGCCTTGAAGAGCTCATGCAACAGGACTTGTCCAAGGATCTCTACGAAATTGTGAGTAAGAGCCTGGCCTGATCGTCCGATTCGGTGGGGCTGCGCGGTGCCTATCTGACGGCACGCTCGGCGAACAGGTCTTAGTACAGCGCGGGTAGGGGATCGCGGGTCGCGCGCGACGCCGCCACGGTTAACTCGACAAATCTGCGCACGGCGTCGAGCTCGCTCGCGGTTAAGCCACCGGTGGCATCGGCCGCATAGAGCAATTCTTGCGCGCGGGCGCAGGCCGCTGCGGCGTGCGGTGCCACCACCTGCAGATACGCGATGATCGAACGTGTTGGCTGGGGTTCGATGGTGTGGATGTAGGTCGCCACGCTATCCAGGATCGGTCCTGGGCTTTTGTGTTCGAGTGCTTCGAGGACGGCCCGGCGTGCCCGCTGCGGCGGACCGCTGCGAGAAATACCGATCAGGATGCGCATCCCTCTCCAGATGCGGCGTCGAGCCCACCACAACCCGAAGACCAGCACCGCCAGTGCGGCGACGCTAAGCCATACGCGCGGCTCCACGCCCGGCAGGTCCTGACCATCCGCCGTAGGCGGCGGATTCGTTGCGTCGTTGGCACTCGGCGCTGTCGCCGTCGGCTCCGACAGTTGTAGTGCCGTACCGGTCACCGATATCTGCTGTCCTCGGATGATCGCCTCCTCGATCTGCTCCGTGTTGGTATTGAACCAGGTGATGCGCGTATCGGGCACCGTCAAAGTCCCCGGTATCAGAGGGACGAGCGAGGTTGTCTGCAGGCGCGAGCCTTTGACCGAACCGCCATTGCTGTCGTCTTCGATGACCGGGGCTTGGGGGTACGTACGGAATTCCTGGGCGGCCAGGCTCAGCGGGGCGGGGGCCGCAATTGAGCCGATGTTGCCCTCGATGTGGATCAAGAGCTCGTGGGTCAGCGTGTCGCCCACATCGTGGGAGAGCCGGTCCGGGTTCAGCACCTGGATCCCGCGGATGGCCTTGGCCGGCAGCCAGGGTTGCTCGGCGGGGTAGCCGGCCGGCACCGGCATAACGCGGATGCGCGTGGTTTCCGTGCCGACTCTCACCCCCTTGCGCGATACGCGTCCGCCTTCGATCAAGCGCACGCTGGCGGTGACGCTGATGGCTGGCAGGACCAACTCACCGGAGACCTCGGGAAAGATCGCATAGCGCTGTTCTACGACGCCGTAGGTACGTTCACCGCGCTTGACCGTGGCGGAAGACGTTTCGCCCAGGGTGAGCACCACCGCGTCAGCCAGCTCTGGCGCGCCGGGTAGGTCGGTGTAGAGTTGCACGCCGTTCGAATACATCAGGCGGCGGGTCATGATGAGTTCGGCCTGGACATATACCTGTGGCGCGCTGAACTCGGTTTCGAAGAACACCAGTTGCTCGATCTTCTGGCGCGTCTGTGCCGACAGCGGACGTACGGTCAGCGTGAGTTCCGGTGTGCGCTCATCGCCGACACTCACCGGCGGTATCACCAGTTGTCCCGCGCGTTTGGGTTGCAGGGTGATCTGATAGTCCACCCAGCTCTGCTCGCGACCGTTAAAGAACTTGTATTGACTGCTGGTGTTGGATCCCATGACGTGGAAGTCGGTCTCCAACGCCGTCAGGTCGATGCTCTGGGTTTCGCGCGTGCCGGTCTTGCGGACCACCAGTCGCACGGTCTCCAATTCGTCGATGGCGGTATCCGAGAGTTGAGCTGACAAGGCTGCGAATGCCGGAGCGCCAGGACCGCAGGCGAGCAACAATACGATGAGAGCCCGCAGCGTGGTGCGTGCGGTGGCGGTTACCATACCTTCTCACCCTGTCGGTTGTCGTAGTCCCCACGGCGCAGGCGTTGTTTGGTCTCGTGGGAGAACTTGCGACGCAGCAGTCCACCCGGATCGTCGGGCACGCGGCGCAGCCACTGTTCCAAAGCCTCCTGCTTTTCGTCGCGAGAAGTCTCTTCCTGTTCAGCCTCGGCCTGCTGCTGTTTCCCTTGCTGTTCCTGCTGCTCCTGGTCTTCCTGTTGTTCCTGATCCTGCTCATCCTGCTCAGGGTCGTCGGCCTGCTCGTCCTGTTCGGATTGCTCTTGTTCCTGCTGTTGCTGGTCCTGCTGTGCTTCGCTCTCTTCGTTGTTGGGGTCGCTTTGTTGATTCTCGTTTTGCTGTTCCTGCGCCTGTTGTTGTTCCTGCAGGAGACGTTCGACCAGTTCTTTGTTATAGGCCGCGTCCTCGTGATCTGGACGGGTGGCCAGCACCCGGTCATATAGGTCGATGGCTTGCTGATATTGCCCCAGGCGTGCCAGCGCGTTGCCTTCGTTGTAGCGGTCGGTGAGGGTGGGTAGATCTTCGAATCCATCCAGCGCGCGCTGGTACTCGCCACTGCGATATTCGGCGGCGCTGCGCCAGGCGGGATAGTCTTCGAACAGGACGGCGGCCCGCTCCGGTTGGCCGTAGCGCATTGCAGAGGCCCCCAACTGGTCGCTGCGGTACCACAGGCGATCCCACCAGCGCCCGAGCGTGTGGCTAAAGCCGGAAGGCTCGCCGCCATCCAGACCTGCGGCCGCGAGTACCTCGGGGGGGATTTCTCCGGGTTGGGCTTCTTGGGCCCGCACCTGCGACGGCTGCAGAACGATGCCGATCAACAGGATAGCGAACATGCCCCGCCGAAACGCGAGTAGCATAGGCGGAATGATCAACAACGCCAGCCAGTGTCCCTGATCGAACCAGGTGTCGAACTCCCGGTCCACATCGAGGGTTGCATCTTCGGACGGAAGGTTGACGTCGAGGGCGCGCAGGATATCGTCGTCGCCTAGGGTGGCCGCGCTGTAGTTGCCGAAGGTCAGCTCCGCCACTTCACGCAGGCGGCGGTCGTCCCGCATCGCGATCACTTGGTTGCCTTCCTGGGTCTGGTAAAAACGCCCCGGCTGGCGCAGCCGATCTAGAGGTATCGGTCCCCCCTGGACCGTGCCCAGGCCGATAACGGAGATCGGGAAGGCTCTACTACGATGTTTGGAAACGGAGCTGATGTCGTCGATACCATCGGTGATCATCACGATTTTGCCCTCCAGCATGCCGCCGTTGGTGAACAACTCACGCGCGATCTGCAGCGCGTGATCGGGATTGCTGCCGAACACCGGCATCATCTCCGGGGAGAGCGCCGGTAGGAGGTTTTGGATGGTGGCCACGTCATCGGTCAGGGGCACCACCGCGTGGGCGTCACCCGCATAGGCGACCACCGCGGTTTGGCCCTCGTCGCGCAAGCGCAATATATCGGCTATCTTCTGCCGCGCGCGTTCCACCCGCGATGGGCGGGTGTCCTGGGCGAGCATCGACAACGACAGATCGAGGAGGATCACCAGCGCGTCGTTCTTGCGCTCCACGTTCTGCGGTAGCTTCTCCCACGTCGGACCCGCCGCGCCGAGCGCGGCCAGCGCCATAGCGCCGGCCATCATCAACGTCAGGCAGCGATTGGATCGCCTGTGGCTGCCATCCATCAGGACACTCAAGAGCCGATCATCGATCGACTTTTCCCAACTCGACGCGGCTTGGGTCTTGCGCACCCAGAACCAGGCCATCGCTATGGCCGGGACCAGCAAGAGCAGCCATTCAGCGCGCAAGAAATGGAAATTCTCAAACACGGCGCCGTACCCCCAGGTCGAGTAGCAGCAGGGCGGTAAACAGGGCGAGCGCGGCGGCGAGGGGGATGTAGTAGAGCGCCTGGATCGGGCGATAGGTCTCCGGGTCTTGGTCCACCGGCTCCAGTTCGTCGATCAGCGCATAGATTTGTTGCAGCCCCAGGGTATCGCGCGCGCGGAAGTAGCGGCCGCCGGTGGTCTGCGCGATCGCGGTCAGCGTGTCTTCGTCTAAGTCCGCGGAAGGGTTGGTCACGCGTCCGGTCAACGTCCCGAACAGGCCGGGCATGCGCATCTCGTCAGCGCCCACGCCGATGGTGTAGACCTTTATGTTATCGAACGCGGCGAGTTCCGCCGCCTTCTCCGGCTCGACCTCTCCCACGTTGTTGGCGCCGTCGGTCAGGATGATGATCACTTTGTCTTCCTGCGGCCGTAGCCGCAGGCGCTTCACCGCGAGGCCGATCGCATCGCCGATAGCCGTTTTACCGCCGGCAATGCCGACCGGGGCTTCGACCAACAGCCGATTGACGGACTTGAGATCAAACGTGAGCGGCGCTTGCAGATAGGCATTTGTGCCGAACAGAACGAGCCCGACCCGATCTCCGGATCGCTCGGCGACGAAGTTAGCGACGACTTGTTTCACGATCGACAGGCGATCCCGATATTGGCCCTGGACCTGCATGTCCTCCGTCGCCATGCTGCCGGAAATATCCACCGCCAGCATCAGGTCGCGTCCGGTGGTCGGCATTGTCACAGCCTCTCCCGTCCACTGCGGGCGCGCCGCTGCGCTGATCAGGAGCACCCAGGCCAGCCACAATAACAGCAGTCGCCACAGGCCTAGCATAAGGCTTTGGCTGCGCTCTTCAGACACCTCGGAAAACCGTTCGATCGAGGGTACGGTCAGGGCTGCCTGGGCTCGCTCGCGCGTGCCGAGCAACCCCCGTACAAGTAAAGGCAGGGGCAAGCATGCGAACGCCCATGGCCAGATCCACTCGATCATTCGCCGGGCTCTCTTTGCAGCGCAGCTATGGCGCTTGGGCTTGCCCGCTTGAGCAGAGCGCCGACGACGCGATGCAATTCTGTTGCGTCGATGCTGGGAGCGGCCCTGAACCGAGCATCGCCCAATACCTGGCCTGGCCCGAGCGTGAACTGTTCGCTGACGCTGATCTGGTCGAGCAGGGTGAGCCAACGCGTACCGCTCAGCCGTGCGGCAAAGCCCGCCCGATAGCCTCGTACCAGCAGGCGTTTCAAGACTTCGTTGGTTTCGTGGGCAAATGCCAGGGCGCTGAGTTCACCGCTGGCGTGGCGTGCGTAGAGATCGTCGAGCAGGACATGACTGCGGCTCAGAGGTGCACGGGCCTGGTGCCGGTACCTCGCGTAGCGGACGAGGCGGTAGACGACGTAGGCGAGCGCCATCAGCAACAGCCACCAACCCGGAGCGGGAGGCCACCAGGAGGGGTCCGTCGGCAGGTGAATGTCACGGAGCTGCTGTAAAGGATCGTTTTCCATACTCGTCTAAGTTGCCGGTCACCCGAAAGGGTCAGACCCAATGTAATCCATCGAGGTGTGTATCCGTTGTAGATATGGACAAGAATTCCATCGATTGGTGCGCACAGATGCGGCGCAGTTGGTCTGCTCGCGCGAGGAACCGGGTGCGATAGCTTTCCCGAGTACGCACGTCGCCGGTGAACAACTGCAGGCGGTCTTTGCCGTCCGTGATCAGATAGTGATCGCTCGGGGGCAGTTCTGCTTCGAGGGGATCCGCGATATGCACCACCACGACCTGATTGTGGCGGGCGAGCTGATGCAGGTGTTCGCGCCATGCGTCGAGGGAGCCGGCAAAATCGCTCAGGACAAAGATGCGATAGTTGGTCTGGGTCAGGCGTCGGATCTGCAGCATCCCTTGAGCGATGCTCGCGCTGGGATCGGCCAAATCCCGCTGCAAGCTGCGGTTATAGTGGCTGATGTCGTGCAGAAGCCGGGCGACGGCTTTGGTGGTGCGAAACGGCTTGTGCAGCGCCTGGTCCGCGTTGCCAATAACGATTCCACCAACGCGGTCTCCGACGTTCAGGTTCTGCCAGGCGATACGCGCGGCCAGTTCTGCGGCGACCACAGATTTCAGTCGCAGTTTGGAACCGAAGAACATGTACTGCGTCTGGTCTACCACGATCAGGTTGGGACGCTCACGCTCTTCGCGAAACACCTTTGTGTGGGGCTTGTTTTTGCGTGCCGTGACGCGCCAATCGATGGTGCGCACATCGTCCCCCGGCTGGTAGGTGCGTACTTCCGAAAAGTCGACGCCGCGTCCCTTGATCTTCGACAGTTTCAGGCCGGCCCGATTGCCGACGATGCGCGATTGCAGGGTCGGTGTTGTCATCGGTTTGTGGCGCAGCCGCAGCAACTGCGATAACTCCACGTAAGCTCCGTTGATAACGCTGTCGCTCGCGCTCTGCATCATGCTACCTGCGCTGCAAACTCGAACGCTGCGCCGGCGCGAGCCGAGCCGGCAAGTGTTCTGGCGAGGTTGGCATGGAAAGGCGTGCTCATCATGCGACGGGTACGGTCTCCAGCAATCGGTCGATCACCTGATCGGTCTGCACCCCCTGCGCATCAGCGTCGAAGGAGAGTATCAAGCGATGGCGCAAAACGTCGTGGGCGACTGCCTGCACATCCTCTGGGGTCACAAAATCGCGCCCGGCCAGCCACGCATTTGCGCGGGCACAGGCATCGAGCGCGATCGTTCCGCGCGGGGAGGCGCCATACTCGATCCACTGCGCAAGATCCGCTTGCGGCGTTCGCGTGGCCATCACCAACTGCACGATGTAGGTTTCGACCGGTGCAGCCATGTGCAACTCGAGGAGGGCGGCACGGGCGGCGAAGATCTGCGCCTGGCTGAGGACCTCGGGGGTATGGCTCTGTGCACCGGCGGCTTCATTGCGCACCAGGCGCAGGATGTCGTGTTCGGCCTCAGCATTGGGGTAGTCGACCACCACGTGCATCAGGAAGCGGTCGAGTTGTGCCTCCGGCAGTGGATAAGTACCTTCCTGTTCGATCGGGTTCTGGGTGGCCATCACAAGAAACAAGTCCGGCAACGCGAAGGTTTCTTTGCCCACGCTCACCTGATGCTCGGCCATCGCTTCCAGCAGCGCGGACTGCACCTTGGCGGGTGCGCGATTGATCTCATCAGCGAGCAACAGATTGTTGAAAATCGGCCCCGGCTGAAATTTGAAGGAGCCGTCTTCCGGGCGGAAGATTTCGGTTCCGGTAACGTCGCTGGGCAGCAGATCCGGGGTGAACTGGATACGGTGAAAGTCTCCAGCGATCACATCGGAGAGTTCTTTGATCGCGCGGGTTTTGGCGAGGCCGGGTGCGCCTTCCACCAACAGGTGGCCGTCGCATAGCAGGGCCATAACCAAGCGCTGCACCAAGGCATGCTGGCCGATGATCTTGGATTCCAGCCACTGGGTTGTGGCACTCACGGCTTCGAAGACCGGAGATTGGGCGGAGGTGTTCATACAGGTACTTTCGGCCATCAAAATGCGACGCGATATTTTAGCCTTCGAGAGCTATACGTCTAGGAGTCTGCTAAAAACATTTGCGCAGGATGCGGGGTGCAGCATCGCTGGTAGCACGGTCATCACGTGTAGCGCATGCGATCTTGGCCGCGGCATCCGTCACATCTTGGTATCTCCATACCGCGTAAGCGGATTACCGCAGAACCGCCGCATCCGCCGCTCCGATCCGGTCAGCCGATCCTGGAGACCGAACTATAGTTGTCTCATGACCGTCCTCCGTTGTTCCAGATGTTGCCGCCTGGCATGAGTCCTTCGTCCTCTGCTGGCGGAACGCGTCGCTACACGGTTGAGATCGTCCTCACCGCGCAGCAGATCGAGAACTTTTACGCCGGGCAGGTCAGCGCCGTGTGGGTGCGTGACATACGGGGGGTGGCGGTGCAGTTCCCGCTGTCGAGTCTGCGGCAGTTTGTTGGTCACAATGGTGTGCACGGGCGTTTTGTATTGACCGTGGGGTCGGACAACCGCCTGGTTAGCATTGCGCGCGCCTAGCCTCTTGGCAGTGCGAACGAGGGGGCTTCCAAAAAAACGTTACTAAAATACTCATACTGCGCCGTCTCGCGCTAGTTTGGTGCGTAAAAATGTCGTCATTCTCGAATTGCTTCAGGAGTGCCCGAATTTTTTCGAAAAACGCACAAAAATGTGGCATTGGCGTCCTTCTTGTTTGATAATTTTTTGCACAAAGAAAAAAAGTTGAGGGGATTTTCCATGCGCAAGCTTATCGCTCCGCTCGCCGTGCTCTGCGGCCTGATGATTTCGATGCCCGCCTTCGCGGCGGAAATTGATACCGGGGATACCGCGTGGCTGTTGACCGCCACGGCGCTGGTGCTGTTCATGACCATTCCTGGGCTGTCTCTGTTCTATGGTGGCCTGGTGCGGACCAAGAACGTTCTGAGTGTGTTGCTGCAGTGTTTTGCTATCACATGTGTGGCCTCCATCGTGTGGCTGGTCGCCGGCTATTCGCTGGCATTCTCCGATGGCGGGAGCATGAACGCGTTTATCGGTGGACTGGATAACTTCATGTTCGCCAACGTGGTCGAAAGCACCGTGGGTGAGGGGACAACCTATCCAGAAAGCGGCTTTGCTCTGTTCCAGATGACCTTTGCCATCATCACGCCGGCGTTGATCGTGGGTGGATTTGCTGAACGCATGCGGTTCTCAGCGGTACTGTGTTTTACGGTGTTGTGGTTGGTGTTGGTCTACGCGCCGATCTGTCACTGGGTGTGGGGTGGCGGCTGGCTCGCCGACCTAGGTCTGATGGACTTCGCCGGCGGTACCGTTGTTCATATCACCGCAGGTGTTGCAGCGCTCGTCGCAGCTTTGGTCATCGGCAATCGTAGAGGCTTCCCTGAGCAGGCGATGCCACCACACAACATAACCTTGTCCATCATGGGCGCGGGGATGCTGTGGGTAGGCTGGTTCGGCTTTAACGGTGGCTCCGCTTTGGCGGCCAACGGCGATGCGGCGATGGCTATGCTGGTCACGCATATCTCTGCTGCGATGGGTGCGTTCAGCTGGATGTGCGCAGAGTGGGTGCGCTATGGCAAGCCGACCGCTCTGGGTGCGATCACCGGTATGGTTGCTGGTCTTGGCACCATCACCCCCGCTTCGGGATACGTGGGACCAGCGGGTGCCTTCATCATCGGCCTGGCGGCCGGTCTGGTCTGTTTCACGGCCACCAACTACATCAAGCGCAGCCTCAAAATTGACGACTCCCTCGACGTTTTTCCGGTGCACGGCGTCGGCGGTATTCTCGGTACGCTGCTGACCGCGGTCTTCGCCAGCAACGCCCTGGGCATCTTCAGTGGTCAGGAAGACATCAGCATTGGTGGACAGTTGGGTACCCAGGCGATTGGCGTGGTCGCGACCATCGCGTACACAGCAATTGTCACCTTCATCATCCTCAAGATCACCGGCGCTACGCTGGGTAACCGAGTGAGCGAAGAAGAAGAGATCGAAGGTCTCGACCTGCGCGGTCACAACGAACGGGGCTATGACCTCTAGCGCCTGTACGGATCGAATGATCTGAGAAAAACGCAGCCTTTGGCTGCGTTTTTTTGTGCTGCCCGCTGTGCCCCATTGCGCACACTGGAAAAATCGGGCAGGGCTATCCCTAAAGTTCATAGCATGGGTGCCGCTAACCCGATTGATCAGTGAAAAGGTTCAGCGCAATGATCCAGTTTGGCCAGCCGTTCGGCTTCAATGGTTTTCATAATTTCGCAGACTCCGGACAAGCCCCGCAAAATGCTGCGAGTCAGACCGCGGGGCATGTCACGGTGAATAACTATGTCATGGCAGCACCCATGGCAATGCCGGTGGCGGTGATGTCGCCGGCCTATATGATGGCCTACCCGCAGATGGCCCAGGCAGGCGCGATGGGCGCCTTCGGTGCCGCGACCGGGGCGCCGAGCGGTGGTCATGTGACCGCCAATCCGACCAACTCGATGGCGAGTTCGTATGGGCAGGGCTATGGGGGAGGGATGAGCGCTATGCCCATGGCGATGCCGATGTTCATGTCGCCGGTGTTTGTGCAGATGGGCATGCCGATGGTCTACGGCGGCTATCCCCAAAGCCAGGATGCACCCGCGCCGGCCGCCACGCCAGCGGGCCCAGCCCCGCTGGACGTGCCGGACGAGGTGGTACCCGAAGTGGTACTGGACCCGGAGCAGGTCAGCGATGGAGTGCCGCAGGTGACCACACCGGTCGTCGATGTGGCGCCGATCGTCTCCGATGATGCTGCCCCGGACAACCTGCCCACCCTGCCGATCAGCCGTCTGGAGGCGAGCGACTTTGCCCGCTATCGCAGTGTCGAAACGTTGCGCTCCCAGGAGACCAGCCTGAGCCTTGAGTTACGCACCAAAGATGGTGATCTGATCACGCTCGAGTTTTCACAGCTCGATACCGCCGAGAGTTTCCGCTTCCGTGGCAACACGCTGGAAGGCCAGCGCATGCGGGACAGCGGTTTTTCCGAGAACAGCGAACGTCTGGTCAACATGGACGTCGTCGGTGAACTCTCGGATGCAGAACGGGTTGCGATCGATGCGGTGCTCGACGCCGTGGTCAGCTCCGTGAATAGCTTCTTTAGCGGCGACATGGGCGGCGCGGTAGCGACGCTCAAGAATATGGAGTTCGACTATTCGAATCTGGCCGAACTGTCCTTGTCCATGTCCAGCTCGCGTATGGTCGAGGTGAATAAGGCCTATCACAACGGCGACCAGGCTATGCACGAAATGATGAACAAGGATGCGGACGTGACAAAGGCGCTGGAGTTTATGGCCAGCGAACAGAAGCGGTTGGTCGACGTGGCCAAATCGGTTCTGGACGATCCGAGCGCGGCCCGCCTGGTGCGCGAGCTGATACCGCCGCTACTGGCCGCACCGCTGGATCAGCTGCGTGAGAAAGTCGACAACGCGGACGTACAGGTGTTGCTCGAGGCCACGGGTGAAAGCATCGAGATGCTGGACAGCTAAGACGGGCTAGCGCTGAAGCCTCACGCGGCGTTGGCCCGCCGCCGAAAAGCCCGCTGCACGAGATGATCAAGCAGCGCAGCGAAGGGGTAGCCAAGCGCTGCTGCGCCATCGGGATACAGACTGGTGGGTGTCATGCCCGGTAGGG
>JBCCHL010000031.1:0-30141 GCA_039028775.1 Pseudomonadota bacterium
GGAGCGAACTGTTATGGAGCTGCTATTTCCGATCCTGTTACTCGCATTCACGGCGGTCCTCATCCTGTCAGCGGTGAAATCTGTACCCCAGGGGTTCGGCTGGACCGTGGAGCGTTTCGGTGAGTACCGTCGCACCCTCAAGCCGGGTTTGAATTTCATCGTGCCGTTTGTCGATCGCATCGGGCACAAGCAGAACCTGATGGAACAGGTCCTGGATATTCCGCCTCAGGAGGTCATCTCCGCAGACAACGCCCAGGTACTCACCGACGCGGTGTGTTTCTACCAGGTATTGGAGCCGGTGAAGGCGTCCTATGAGGTCAACGACCTGGTCCGCGCGATGCAAAACCTGGTGATGACCAACATCCGTGCCGTGCTGGGCGCCATGGAGCTGGACGAGATGCTCTCCAACCGCGATCGCATCAACAGCGAGCTCTTGGCCAAGGTCGACGACGCTACTGACCCCTGGGGAGTGAAGGTGACCCGCGTGGAGATTCGCGACATCTCACCCCCCCGAGACCTGGTCGATGCGATGGCACGGCAGATGAAGGCCGAACGCGAGAAGCGCGCCCAGATCCTCGATGCCGAGGGTGAACGCGAAGCCGCGATCAAGGTGGCCGAGGGCGAAAAGACTTCGCAGATATTGCGCGCTGAGGGTGAATTGGAAGCCGCCATGCGCGAAGCCGAAGCCCGCGAGCGTCTGGCTGAAGCGGAAGCTAAGGCAACCGCCGCCGTATCGCGAGCGATCGTCGAAGGCGACGGTCGGGCGATCAACTACTTTGTCGCTCAGAAGTACGTCGAGGCATTAGGCCAACTGGCCGCTTCGGACAATAACAAGGTGATGATGATCCCGCTGGAAGCAAGCAGCGTAATCGGCTCGATCGCCGGCATCGGAGAGATCGCCCAGGAGTTCGGCAAGCAGGCCGGTCCGCTCAATGTCGCCAAAGCGAGTTAAGGGCCGAATCGATGAGCAGGGAGATGGCTCGTCTTTAAATCGCACCGCGCTGTAACCGGTGCGCATCTCGCCACGCGGCCAGGGACGGCCACGAGGCGAGACCCCTCCCAACTTCAGGAGATAGAGAAATGGACTTGTTGACCCACATCACGCCGTACCACTGGTTCGCGCTAGGGTTGATCTTACTGGGCGCTGAGATGCTCGGCGCCGCCGGCTTCCTGATCGGCGCCGGTATTGCCGCTCTGGCCATGGGCGTCATCGTCTGGCTGGCCCCGGAACTGCCGCTCACCGCACAGGTCCTGACCTACGCGTTTGCGGCCGGCGTCGCCACCCTGTCCTACTTCCATGTCTTGAAGGACATGCGACGGCGCGAAGCGGACTTTGGTCTTAATGACGTCGCTCATCGTCTGCTGGGACATC
The DNA here is from genome assembly GCA_039028775.1 of Pseudomonadota bacterium. Classification (GTDB taxonomy): domain Bacteria; phylum Pseudomonadota; class Gammaproteobacteria; order Pseudomonadales; family Azotimanducaceae; genus UBA4421. Next base: position 1,373 of record JBCCHL010000031.1, read on the forward strand.
AGTTCACGCTCGATGTCGATTTGGAAGCGGGTCTGGGCAAGCTGCAGATCGGCGACACGCTCTGGAAGGTCTCCTCGGCCGCCCCTCTGTCAAAGGGCACAAGGGTGACCGTTGTGGACACGGACGTCCAAACCCTGACCATCGCACCGAGCGGTTCGGAGCACTCCGCGGCGACGCTTAACGCGACCCACGCGTAGCGCAAGCACCCGACTTGAGTTGGGCTGCAGCAAGGTGCCCTACGGGGTATAACAGACCAGTAACGGATGACGCCGGCCACCTTGCCTCACCAACCACCTCCCGATCCAAGCACTACGGGGGGTGTCTTTTTGCGGGTACAACGCTGTCCTTGTTTACTGCGGCGGGGTTTCGTCACGACCGAGGAATTCTTGCATGCACTCAAGCACCTCGCTGGCCCTTTCTTCATGTGGCAACAGCGATGCGTTGAACGTTCGCAACTCGGTCGGTGCCGAAAGCTGTGGAAGCATCTTACGCGCCTCACCGACAGGGAACGTTTTGTCGTTTTCACCCCACAAGAAGAGGGTCTCAGCCTCAATATCCTTATGCGTTTGTTCGAACCGGTCAATCACATCCCACTCGATACCGGAGAGGTACCTGAGAAACCCTTCCATGCGCCTGGCTGACTGCAACACGGGATCAAGATACGGACGTAAATATTCTGGGTCTTGCAGTAGATTCTTGTTGGTATAGAGCTGTCCGAAACCCGCACCGGAACGCTGCAGATGTTTCGAGCGCAACGCAAGCCGGAGCGCGGGTATCGCACCGGGTAAGCTGGCGAAGGATTGGTAAAATTCGATCCAAGGTGGGCGATGATTCGGTATCTCTGTATTGAACGCGATCAAGCGACCCACCCGACCCGGGTTGGCCAGCGTCAACATGCGCGCGATCGTCGCGCCCGTGTCATGTGCGACAACGTGATAGTTCGTTAAGCCCAACTCGTGGTTGAACAGCAGCGTCAGTCGGTGGACCTGTCGGGTGAAGGTAAAGTCAGTATCACGCCCCCAATCGCTGTCGCCCATCCCGGGCAGATCGACCACGTAGCATCTAAACGTCTTGGCGAGTTCCGGGAGCAGTTTTCGCCAGGTGTAGCCATGAGTCGGAAACCCGTGGATGAAAATCAATGCTGGGCCGCTAGCGCCGAATATCCTTAATGCGGGCGTGGCATCTTCTATGGCGTAGTGCTCCAAGTGCGCAGCAGCAAAATACTCTTCTGGAGACACCTGATCGGTTTGCATATTCATCAATAGCCCCCGCGATTTGCCATGTTGCGGCATACCATTTCCGTTCGTCAGCGAAAAAAAAACACACGATGCGTAACGGGGTGCACCAAAGGACGCGTAAATTGATAAGAACTGGAGCGCCACATTTTAGGTGCCAAACCGCAAATAACTATTACCTTACCGGTAATAAACACTCAGATAGACTCGTGTGATGTTGCCGATTACCCGCCACCCGACGACCGCCCGAGCCTAAATAGAATCGAGTCGCTGTGGTGAGGGTCTGCTGGCTTGGAAACTGACCGCGCCTCCTGCATAAGGCAGCGTGATGTCCGTTTCAGATCACAACCGATAGGCGGCCGCCGCCGCATCATGAAACAGCCACTGCCGATCCGCTACCGCGTAATCCGCTGCGATCTTCTTAAACGCATTCCACAGCACATGGTAAGAACAACTCTGCTGATCGACCGGAAAGTTGCTTTCGAACATGCAGCGCTCGGGGCCGAACAGTTCGATCGCCTTGCGATGATAACGTCCGGTTGCGGCGACGATTTCGTCCGAGGTTGCCGGCGTGGCGCGCTTGTGCCAGCCGAACCCATTGATCGGCATCACGACGCCACCGAGTTTGGGGTAGACGTTGGGGCAGGCGGCCAACGCTGCCGCATCTTCACACCAGCGCGCAAAAATCGCATCGCCCTGACCCTCGTACGGACCGATACCCAGCGGACCGCCGAAGTGATCAAAAATGATCGTGACTTCGGGAAACGTGCGAGCCAAATCCGTCAGCTCAGGGATCTGCGGATGGTAAAGCCACGCATCGAAGCTCAACCGACGCTCCGCAAGCTGCGCAAACCCGGCGCGAAAATCGTCGCGCCGATAGAGGCTTTCAGGTGGTTGCGTGTGCGAGTTGCGTACGCGCTCATCCGCATCCCACCCCGCGGCGTGGCGGATACCGCGAAAGCGATCAGAGTGCCGCATGTGTTCGTCCAGCACCGGGCCCACGTCCGCCCCGAGAGTGAGATCGGCGTAGCTCACAATGCCCTTACAGGCCCGGAAGTCGCCGTAGTCGCCACTGGCCGTCATCGCCGCGATCCCATTGACAAATTCGGTCTCGCCCACCGGTGAGAAGGCCGCATCACCGTCGGCACGATACATCGACGAACACTCAACAAACACCGTGCTGACCACGTTGTGGCCGCTGTTCACATCTGAGAGCAGCTGTGGCAGCAGATAGGGATTGTCGGGATGGTCCCACAAATGGTGATGCGGATCGCAGATCGGCTGCTCCGGATCGATGATGTCTTCCTGGACCTGTGCCAGCCAGTCTGTGCGCATGCGCCCTCCTGTTCCTTAAGCTCCGCGGGGCTGATCCGAGCGGTTAGCTGCCCGGTAAGGCCTGGCGGCCTAGTAGACCACCACCGAGCGGATACTCTCGCCTTCGTGCATCAGGTCAAACCCTTTATTGATGTCATCGAGACTGAGCGTGTGGGTGATCAGATCGTCGATATTGATCTTACCATCCATGTACCAGTCGACGATGCGCGGCACATCCGTCCGACCTTTGGCGCCACCGAACGCGGTCCCTTTCCACACCCGTCCGGTCACGAGCTGAAACGGCCGCGTGGCGATCTCCTGCCCGGAGGCGGCCACGCCGATGATGATGCTCTCCCCCCAGCCTTTGTGACAACACTCCAGCGCCTGGCGCATGACTTCGGTGTTGCCAATACACTCAAAGCTGTAGTCCACCCCGCCATCGGTCATGTCCACAATCGCCGCGACCACATCGTCCACATCCTTAGGGTTGATGAAATCGGTCATGCCGAACTTCTCACCCAGGGCACGCTTATCCTCGTTTAGATCCACACCGATAATGCGGTTTGCACCCACCATGCGCGCACCTTGGATGACATTCAGCCCGATACCGCCAAGCCCGAAAATCGCTACGTTCGAACCCGCCTCGACCTGCGCCGTATTGATCACCGCACCCAGTCCCGTGGTCACCCCGCAGCCGATGTAGCAGACCTTGTCGAACGGTGCATCCGGACGGATCTTCGCAACGGCGATCTCCGGCATCACTGAGAAGTTGGAAAACGTTGAGGTGCCCATGTAATGAAACAGGCATTCGCCATTCATGGAGAAGCGGGACGTGCCGTCCGGCATCAAGCCCTGACCCTGGGTCTCGCGGATCGCACCGCACAGATTGGTCTTGCCGCTGGTGCAGAACTTGCACTGCCGACATTCGGGCGTATACAAGGGAATGACATGATCACCCGGCGCAACCGAGGTAACCCCAGGACCGATTTCCCGCACGATGCCCGCGCCTTCGTGACCCATGATCGAAGGAAATATGCCCTCGGGATCCGCGCCGGATAGGGTGTACGCATCGGTATGGCAGATGCCGGTCGCCATCACCTCCACCAGGACTTCCCCCGCCTTAGGTCCCTCGAGCTGGACCGTTTCTATCGACAAAGGCTCTCCCGCGCCCAGCGCAACCGCTGCTTTTGTATCCATCTAAGCTTCCCCCGCAATGTTTGAACCGACACAATGATCCAGCTTTCCCGCGCGCGATTGCAAGTCGTATTCCCCCGGGCATATCCAGGTGGCCATTTACGAATCGGGTGCTCGAACCTGTTAGACTAGCGGCCATGTCCCCGCCCACCCAGCGATAATGCGACCCGCCCTGTGGTTTAGAACCGGTCTTCGCGACTGGCCCAACTACCTGCCGCTGGTCCCTATCCTCCAGCACTACCAGCGTCGCGATCTGGCACCGGATATCACCGCCGGTATTGTTGTCGGCATGGTGACCATTCCCCAGGCGGTCGCGTATGCATTTCTGGCCGGCGTGCCGCCGCAAAGTGGTCTGTACGCTTGTCTGTTGCCGATGCTGCTGTATGCGGTGTTCGGCAGTTCACGTCATCTAGTGGTCGGCCCCGTCGCGGTTGCGGCGCTGATGGTCACGGCGGCGGTGAGCGAGCACTCCCCGAAATATAGCGATGCTTATCTGGGCATCACCACCGTAATCTGTCTGCAGACCGGCATCATCATGCTGTTGATGCGTCTCACCCGGATGGGCGGGTTGATCAACCTGTTAAGCCACCCGGTGATCACCGGCTTTATCAACGCCGCCGCCATCCTGATCATCATCAGCCAGTTGCCCGCGTTCACGGGGATCGAAGCGGGAAGCAGCAATTCGGTGGTCGCCACCCTCACTCAGCAGCTGCTGCACCTGTCGGACGCCCAACCCTCCGCCCTGCTAATCGGTGTCGGCAGTCTGGTGGCGCTGTTCGCGCTGCCGGGCCTGATCCGGCGCGCCGCGCGCCGCTGGCGACCCCAAGTGAGCAGCGATCACGCGCTGACCAAACTCGGGCCCATGCTGGTGGCCGCTGCGGCGGTGCTGCTGATCTGGCTGTTCGGATTTGAGGTGGCGGTGGTTGGCGATGTGCCCAGTGGCCTGCCTTCTTTTTCCCCACCACCGTTCGATGCAACGCTGTGGTTGGAGCTGCTGCCCTCCTCGATGATCATCGCCCTGGTCGCCTACGTCGAAAGCTACTCGATCGGCGCCAATCTGGCCGCGCGAGAGAAAACCCGGGTGAACTCCCACCAAGAATTGATCGCTCTGGGTGCGGCAAACATCGGCGCCGCGTTCTCCGCCGCCTACCCGGTCGCCGGCAGTTTCTCCCGTTCCAGCGTCAACTACTTCGCCGGCGCCCGCACGCCGATGAGCAGTATCATCTGCGCGCTGGTGATTGTTGCGGTACTTTTGTTTTTCACGGGTTTGTTCACCCTGCTCCCCCACGCGGTGTTGGCCGCCATCGTGATGGTGTCCGTCATCGGGCTGATGGATATGTCGCCCCTGCGGCGCCGCAACTGGAAACTGCAACGCGACGACGTGCTCACCGAATACGCCACCATGCTGCTGGTGCTGTTCGTAGGGGTGGAGATTGGCCTCGCCGCTGGGGTCATCCTGTCCGTCGCCTTTTTTATCCGCAAATCCAGCCAGCCCAACATCACCCAGGTCGGCCGTCTGGCCAACACCGAGCATTTCCGTTCGATCAAGCGCTACGACGTAGAGACCCTGCCCAACGTTTTGGCTTTGCGGGTGGATGAGAATATCTACTTTGCCAATGCCACCCAGATCGAAGACAAATTTCTCAAGCGCGCGCAGCGGCGAAAGAATACCCGGCACCTGTTGCTGGTGTGCACCTCGGTCAACATGGTGGATGCCACGGGTTTGCAGATGTTGCAACGCTTGAACGCCAGCCTATCCCAGTCCGGTGTCACCCTCAGCCTGAGCGATGTCAAAGGCATCGTCATGCCGAGCCTGGAGGCTGCGAACCTGCCGGCGCAGCTAACCGGTAGAATTTTCTTTACCGCCGATCGGGCGATGAAGGAATTCGAGCGCATGGCACGCGACAATAGCGACTTCGCGGACGCCTGAGCAACCAGATGTTGACGACCCTCGATCGCTATATCACCGGACACGCGAATCGCGCCATCGTCGTGGTGCTCAGCATTCTGATCGGCCTGATTTCACTATTTGCGTTGTTCGAAGAGCTCGACGAGAGCCAGGCCACCTACACCGTTGCCGATGCCCTGCAATATGTGCTTTACACGATGCCCCGCCGCCTGGATGAAATCATCGTCTACGGGCTGTTCCTCGGCTATCTGATCGCGTTGGGTCGGCTTGCGGAGCAGAACGAAATTGTGGTTTGTCGGAGCGCGGGTATGTCGCCCCTGCGCCTGTGTCGCGCGCTCACCCCATCCCTGCTGCTGTGGTTTGCACTAGGTACGGTGGTGGCTGAATTTGTTGCCCCCAGCGCTGAGCGTAGTGCGGAGGTCAACAAACTCGCCGCTCAATTCGGCGACGCCGCCGGGTTTCGTCGCAGCGGGTTGTGGCTGCGCCACGACTTTACCTATATGCAGGTCCAGGCGATCGGCACCGGTAACGAGATCTTCGGCATCAAGCAGTATCACTTGAACGCCAGCCGGCAGCTCGAACAGATCGTCCACGCCAACAAGGGTACCTACATCGAAGATCGCTGGAAATTCGAAGACGTGATTCGCATGACGATCGGGCCAGACCGCACATCTCGCGAGCAACTCACCGATTGGACGTGGCAGGTGGACATCTCTCCGGAACTGCTCTCCAGCCAGGCGTATCTCGAGCCCAACAAAATGTCCCTGGCGGCACTCTACCGCCAGATCGGCTTCGCGCGCAGTCAGGACAGTGGCGTCTCCCAGTACGAATTGGCCTTTTGGTCGCGGATCTTCCGACCGCTGACCTACATCGGCTTGATGCTGCTCGCTCTGGCGGTGGTGCTCGGTCCGCTGCGCGAAGTCGGCATGGGGGTGCGTCTGACGGTGGGTATATTTGCCGGCTTGGGCTTTAAATACCTGCAGGACCTGTTCGCTCCCGCCGCCATGGTGTACGACATCCCGGCCCTCATCGCCATCGCGATCCCAATCGCTACCTACTGGACCGTGGCGATTGTGTTTATCCGGCGTAACGCTTAGCCTGATCCGACACTGAGAACGAGGGCGAAGGATGAAACTGGGATTGATGCTGGGCTACTCCGGCGCGGACATGCGCGTGCCGATCGAAGACGTGCAGCTGGCCGAACGCCTGGGTTACGACAGCGTGTGGACGGCGGAGGCTTACGGCTCCGACGCCATCACGCCTTTGGCATTCATCGCCGCCCATACGGACCGGATCCGCCTGGGTACCGCGGTACTACAACTGGCCGGCCGCACCCCGGCCAATGCCGCGATGGCCATGGCAACCCTAGACAAGCTCGCCGGCGGCAACCGCGCGATCTGCGGCCTCGGGGTCTCCGGCCCACAGATCGTCGAAGGCTGGTATGGGCAACCCTGGGGCAAGCCGTACTACCGCATCAAAGACTATGTGCAGATCATGAAAAAGATCTGGAAGCGCGAGGAGCCGGTCACCCACGAGGGTAAGGAGATCTCGCTCCCCTATACCGGTCCGGGGGCGATGGGGGTGGGTAAACCGCTGAAGTCTATCCTGCACATGAACCCGGACATTCCTATTTTCCTGGGCACCGGCATGGAATCTACCGTGCGCATGACCGCAGAGATAGCCGATGGCTGGCTGCCGCTGGGCTTTGTGCCGGAATCGGCACACCTGTATGCCGACTGGATCAACGAGGGCCTGGATAGGGGCGGCAAAACCCCAGAGCAGTTCGAACGCCAGGCCATGACCCAGGTCAAGGTTACCGAGGATGTGCAGGGTGCCCTGGATGCCCTGAAGCCCGGTATCGCCCTCTATGTCGGCGGTATGGGTCACAAGAATCTCAACTTTCACAAAGAGATGATGATCCGGCGCGGCTACGGCGAAGCGGCCGACCGCATTCAGGAGTTGTACCTCGCCAAACGCAAAGACGAAGCGATCGCCGCCGTACCAGACGAGTTTGTCGATTCGGGCGCGCTGATCGGTGACGCCCAACGCATCGCAGCCCGCTACAAAGCCTGGGAGGACAGCGGGGTGACCGGGCTGACCATCTCCGGCAACGCGCAGGCGATCGAGACCATGGCAAAAGTGGCCCGACTGAATTTTCCCAAATAAAATTTTGGCCAGCAGAATTTTTCAGCTTTTGTACTCAAGTAGGAGACCTCAAAGATGTACCCCGGCAAATGGGCCCAAGAAACCCCGGACAAACCCGCTCTGATCCACGCCGTCAGCGGCGAGACCGTCACGTACAAAGAGCTGGATGATCGCAGTAATCGTCTCGCCCAACTGATGTGGGATAAGGGCCTACGCAAAGGCGACCACGTCGCCATCTTCATCGAAAACCACCTGCGTTTTTTTGATGTGGTGTGGGCGGCGATGCGTTCTGGTCTCTACCTCACGACGGTCAATCGCTACCTCACCGCCGAGGAGGCTGGATATATCGTCGACAACTGTGAAGCCCAGGTGTGTATCGCCTCCAGCCAGCTGGCGGAGGTCGCGGTGGACATCCCCGCGCACGCACCCAACTGCCATACCTGGTTGATGGTAGACAGCACCGCTGCGGGCTATGCGGACTACGAGGAGAGCATCAACGGCTACCCGGCCACCCCGTTGGCAGAACAACCGGCGGGACAGTTCATGCTGTACAGCAGCGGCACCACCGGGCGTCCAAAGGGCATCATGCGCCCGCTGGCCGGTCACAATATCGACGAAGACGCGGGCGGTGCGGTCGGCGCGCTGCAACAGGGTCTATGGGACTTTGGCCAGGACACCGTCTACCTGTCTCCGGCGCCCCTCTACCACTCAGCACCGGCAAGCTTCAGCACGTCCGCCATGGCCCTCGGTGGTACCGTGGTGATGATGCCGCGCTTCGATGAGATCGGCGCCCTGCGAGCAATCCAGGACTACAAGGTGACCCACAGTCAGTGGGTGCCCACCATGTTCACGCGCATGTTAAAGGTGGACCAGAGCGAGCGCTCCGGCTTCGATCTCTCCAGCCACAAAGTCGCGATCCATGCGGCGGCACCCTGCCCGCGTGGGATCAAAGAGCAGATGTTCGACTGGTGGGGACCGATCATCTACGAATACTACGCGGGTACCGAGGTGAACGGCTTCACCCACGTCGGACCTGAAGAGTGGTTGAGCCATCCCGGCACGGTCGGCCGACCGATCCTCGGCACCATTCACATCTGCGACGAAGACGGCGCCGAGTTGCCCAACGGCGAGGCGGGTATCGTTTACTTCGAAATGGAGCAGATGCCGTTCTCTTATTACAAAGACGACGCCAAGACCAAGGACGCACAACACCCGGCGCACGACAATTGGAGCGCGTTGGGGGATGTGGGTTACGTCGACGACGAAGGCTTCCTGTATCTCACGGACCGGGCCACCTTCATGATCATCTCCGGGGGTGTGAACATCTATCCCCAGGAAATCGAAGATGCCATGATCATGCATGACAAGGTGGCAGACGTTGCCGTGGTGGGCGTACCTCACGACGAGATGGGCGAAGAGGTGAAAGCGGTGGTTCAGGTGGCAGCCGGTATCACGGCAGACGACGCGCTGGCGGACGAACTGCTCGCCTATGCGCGTGAGCACATCGCCCACTACAAAGCGCCGCGCAGCGTCGACTTTATGGAAGAGCTGCCGCGCCTGCCGACCGGTAAGCTCTACAAGCGTCTGATCAAAGACAAGTACTGGGGCAAAACCGACTCGCGGATCGTCTGACCTTCAATCGAGGTACATTGAAAATCCGGGGCATCCTCCGAGACCTGGATGCCTCGGCGTACCTCTCCCCACTCCGGCCCTATGCGGTCTATTCCTCTTCCAGTCGATACTTTCTGCCTGCGTAGTCGAAGTCGTGCAGCGCGCGGTTGGCGGGCGCTGAAAGGTAGTGATTGGCATGGTAGGAGCGAATCTCGGCGATCCGGTCATCGCGAAACAGGTACCACTCGCTGCCACGCAACACCTCGGGCTTCCCGGTTGCCGGTGGCACCCATCGCATACTCCACTCGATCACCGCCTCCGGCTCCTGCACCAGCGCATGGTCCAGGACCCAATTGGCCTGGGTCCGCGGTTGGACTTTGACCCAGTAGTTGGCCAACCCAGCCGCCGAGCGCACCGCGCTATGGTCCACGAAGTAGTGTACGACGTCGCCGGTGAAGGTGGACATCAGCAGCTCAAAATCCGCCGTATTGCAGCCCTGGTAATAGGTTTTGATCAACTCGATGTAACGGTGGCCTGAGGTTCGGGGTTCAATCATGTTGGGTTTCCCGGTCAATAGGTCAAGAAGTCGGCGGCCAGCGTTACGGTCACACCGTCCTGCTCGTAGAGCGGAAATTCCATACCGGCAAAGCGGGTGGTGGTTTCCGTGCGCTCGCCACGCAGCATGCGTCGCACCGCGGCCAGGCGTTCGCCATCACGCATCGCCTCGATCAGCTGGCTGCCGTGGGAGGCGTAGTGCCACTGGATCTCGAGCGCGCTGACCCGCTCGAGATCGGCAGCGAGGAGGTTCAGGTCGCGCACGAGAAAGTTGTCGCCATAAAAGGTGTCACCACCGAACAACAACTTCTGTTCGGCGTTGTAAAGCACCAGGCCATCGGGAGAGTGGGACGTGGTATGAATGACCTCGAACTGCCGGTCGCCCAGGTCCACCACATCGCCATCGCTCAAGAAACGGATGTTCTCCTCAGGGAACGGTGGAATGGCAAAGCTCTGTGCATCAAAGTCAGCCGGCACCTCAACCCCTTCATGGGGCGTGAGGCCCGCCCAATATTCGGTAAAGCCCTCGGCCAGGCCGCTGGTCAGGCGTTCGATCGCCCACTCGTCGCGTATGATCCACGCCGCCTCAAACTCGTGGTTACCCCCATTGTGGTCCAGATGATTGTGGCTGTTGATCACCATGAGCGGCTTATCACCGGCACCCTCCTGACGGCGCAGACCTGCCACCGCCGTGCCGATGCTGCCAATGCCCATGCCGGTGTCGTAAAGCACGTCCTTGTCCCGCCCGACGATCAGAAACGAATTGACCTTCTCGAAGTGGCCAGGCTCCCAGAAGGCGAACACACGATTCGGTAACTCGATGATCTCAAACCAGCGATTGTCCGGGACGCGCACGCGCCGCGCCTGGCTGAGCATCGTCATGAGTTGTGCCTGGTCGAGCAGCCGCTTTTGCGCAGTGTCCGCCGACTGCGGCGTTTCGGTCGGCTGCGCACATCCGATCGCAAATAATAGGACACTGCCGCAGATATAGAGAATTCTTCGTTGCATGAACTATCCCCACTTTACCGCGCATCGTCCCACAGCGACCGGCCACACACAAAGGCTCGAAGCATCCTTGGAACTTGCAGAATCAGCCGCAGGCTGCAAAATGCAGACTCACACTTTGGGAGGAGTGGTGCATGGACAGTTCACAGCGGGCATACCTGGAAGCTGGCGAAGCACGGGCGTATATGTTGGGCAACCGCGGGCCGCTGCGGCTGGACGCGGATGGCGCCTTGGCCGCCGACATTGTCGAGGCGTACTGGACCCACGGTTTTTACGTGTTTGAAGGTCTGGTCGACGAAGCCGCAACCCGACAACTGGTCACCGAGTTGGAAGCCATGCTGTCGCGTGCACCCTCGGGGACCGGCGCCACCACCGATGCCCAGGGGCGACCGGCGATCGGGTTGGACTACACCCTCACCTCGTTCCGCTACGCTCGACCATTGAGCGACCCCAATGGCGGCACCGCCTCCACCCACGGTCGCTATCCGGCGCGTATGTCCGAGCCCGAGGCACCGACGGATGCCCCTGCCGAGGTGCCTTACCATATCTCCGGCATCCTGCATTTGCTGGATTCCGCCCTCTATCTATACGGCCACCCGAAACTCCTGGCCGCAGCGGCCACCATCAACGGCCCCGACTTTGTGCCCTTCACGGACACTATCTGGGTCAAACCGGCAGGGCTTGGAGCTTCCGTGTCCTGGCATCAGGACGGCACCACCCACTGGCAGAGTCCCGATCTTGACAAGGGTACCCACGGATTCAACTTTATGACCCAGTTCTACGACACCAACGCCGAGAATGCCTTGTGGGTCATGCCGGGCACACACAACCAGGGCAAGATTGATATCCGCGGCATGATGGCGGCCAACCCGGACGGCGACCGCTTGCCCGGGGCGGTTCCGATGCTCGCCAAGGCGGGCGATGTGGCGATGTGCAACCGACAAGTCCTCCACGGCTCATTCGCCAACACCTCACCCACACCGCGAGCGACACTGATTTTCGGTTTCCACCGGCGGGCTTCCGTGCTGGGCGTACAAGGCTGGGCGAAGGCGCCCTACGATGAGGAGCGGCTGCGCAAGCGTTCCGAGGTGATCGCGATGGCGATCGCCGCCCGGGCGCAGCGCTATCCGGACGAGACCCCCTACCCGTACGTGCCTTTTGCTGGTACCCCCATCGCTTGGCAGGAGAGCCACCGACAGACCCGTCTGGCCAACTACAACGTCAACGACATCGGCATCTGAGGTGCTCAGCCCGGCGCAGATCGAGCACTATCACCGCGAAGGTTATGTGATCCCTGACTATCGCCTACCCCTGCCCGTGCTCGACGCGATCAAGGCGGATCACGCGCGTTTGATCGCCCGCCATCCCGAATTTGCCGACTATTGCGGTGCGTTGCTGGTACAGGATTTCTGTTTCTTGAACTATGCCAACAATCCGCACATCCTCGACATGGTGGCGCAGTTGATCGGACCGGATATTGCGCTGTGGAATTCCAGTATGTTCGCCAAACCGGCCCAGGTCGGCACCCGCACCCCGTGGCATCAGGACGGCGAATACTGGCCGATCGAACCGTTGGCCACGTGCACGGTCTGGATCGCGCTGGACGATGCAACCCCGGCCAATGGCTGCCTGCGCTTCCTGCCCGGGACCCACAAGGCGCAGCAACTCGCCTCCCACCATTTCAGTGACGCCAAGGACATCGCCTTGCCGTTGGAACTGGACGCTGAGTACGTCGACGAACAGCGCGCCGTGGATGTGGAACTACAGGCGGGCCAGATGTCCCTGCATGATGTGTACCTCTACCACGGCTCAGCGGCCAATCCCACCGACCAGCCCCGCCGCGGCATGACCCTGCGCTATATGCCCACCACATCCGTCTACCGACGCGACTTGAACAAGAGCCCCATCGATGCCCGGCGCAGCGTGTTTCTGATGCGCGGCCGGGACGTGAGCGGCAAAAACGATTTTTCCGTGCAGGCGCCGGCCTGAGTGATCCTCACCTTGCGGTAATCCCCAATAGCCCAAAGACTGTTTTGCGAGGGACAATGGAGTCCGTCGAATCAGCAGCCATGGAGGCATTATGGGCGGCGCAACCACCAGCGCTCGGACACCTGCCAACCCCGAGGCGGTCGCCAATATCCCACTGCCGCCGTTCGCGGTCGCGTTGATCGGCGCCAATGCCGCGACGCTGCTGGCCAGCCCGCTATTGCTGTTCTATCAGGATTATCACGGTGGTGGCCACTTCGGACCCTGGTTTGCGTTGGCAGCCTTTGCACTGCCGATCGCCATCTGTTACAGCCTGGCGACCCACCGACGCGCAACAAAACTGTTCTTATGGCTGCAGGCCATCGCGTTACTGCTCTGGGCCCACGATCCGGGATTCGTGTGGCTCGCATTAGCCAGCTTGTTTTATGTCACCCTCGCACCCAAGCCCAGGCTGTACTTCAACGTCATACGGCGCGGGTATGCCACGCCCGAAGAGACACAAGTGCTAGCGCAGTGGCCGCGCCTGACCATGCCCGTGCTGGATTGGTTCTCGGAATTGGTGTACTGGCTGGCTGCGTTTGCCGCCTTGTACATCTTTGCGGGTCTGTTTTTTCCGCAATTGCTGTTCAGCCCCGGCGTGGGTTGAAGCACGCTCGAGGGAGCGGCTTACTGCCGCCCTCTCGGTCAGGAGCGTTCTAGGCTTTCGGCAGAAAGCCTACCTTTCGGCAGAAAGCCTAGGCAGGCAGCAGAAATTCTAGGCCTGCAACGAAAAGTGCTCCGCATCCATCTGCAGCAACACTTCGGGATCGTCGAGCATCGTCTTCGCCAGAGTCTTGGTGCGCGGCAGGATGCGACGGTAGTAGAACTCAGCGGTTTGCAGCTTTGCCGTATAGAAGGCTTCGTCTTCGTTGCCTCGGTCCAGGCCCGCCTGGGCGGCGATGCTGCTCTGCGCGAACATATACGCCAGGCAGACGTAACCGGAGTACATCAGATAATCGACCGACGCTGAACCCACAATCTCGCGGTTTTTCATCGCCCGCATACCGATCTTGCGGGTTAACTTGCCCCACTCTTTGTTCAGCTCGCTGAGCTTCTTGATCTGATACCGCACGTCGCTGTTGGTGCGCGCATGTTCTTTACAAAAGTCCGCGATCTCGGCATTGAACGTTTTCAGCAGCGCAAAGCGGCTGCCCAGGATCTTGCGACCCAAAAGATCCAGCGCCTGGATGCCCGTGGTGCCTTCGTACAACATGGCGATACGCGCGTCGCGCACGTTCTGCTCCATGCCCCACTCTGCGATATAGCCGTGGCCACCAAAACACTGCAGACCCTGATTAGCAGACTCAAACCCGACCTCGGTCATGAACGCTTTGAGGATCGGCGTGAGCAAGGCAAGCTTGTCCTCCGCGTGTTGGCGCTCCTCTTCATCCGGATCGCGCATCATGATGTCGACCTGCTGCCCGGTGTAGAGCGCAAACAGTCGCCCGCCTTCGGCAAACGCTTTTTGAGTGAGCAGCATACGGCGCACATCAGGGTGCACGATGATCGGGTCCGCGGGGCTATCCGGCGTCTTCGGTCCGGATAGCGAGCGCATCTGCAAACGTTCGTTGGCATAAGCGGTGGAATTCTGCAGCGCATATTCTGCGTGGGCCAAACCCTGCAGGCCGGTGCCGATGCGTGCGGTGTTCATGAAGGTGAACATCGCCTGTAAGCCCTGGTGCGGCTCACCGATCAGGTAGCCGGTGGCGCCATCGAAGTTCATCACACAAGTCGCATTGCCGTGGATGCCCATCTTGTGTTCCAGCGACCCACATTGGACCTGATTGCGCGCGCCGAGACTCCCATCGGCGTTGGGGATATGTTTCGGCACGATAAACAGCGATATGCCCTTCGTGCCACCAGGGGCATCGGGCAGACGGGCAAGCACGATGTGGACGATGTTCTCCGCCATGTCATGTTCGCCGGAGGAGATGAAGATCTTGGTGCCCGTGAGCGCATAGCTGCCGTCCGCTTGAGGCTCCGCCTTGGTGCGCAGCAAACCCAGATCGGTGCCACAGTGGGATTCGGTCAGGCACATGGTGCCGGTCCATTCGCCGGAGGTGAGCTTTGGCAGATAGGTCTGTTGTTGCTCCGGAGTGCCATGGGCATGGATGGTATGCATACAACCGTGGGACAGACCCGGGTACATGGACCAGGACCAATTGGCGGTGCCGAGCATCTCCCGTATCGCCAAACCCAGAACGTTGGGCATGCCCTGCCCACCAAACTCCGGCGACTGATCGAACGCCGGAAAGCCGAGACCTACATATTGCTCGTAAGCGGCTTTGAATCCATCTGGCGTGGTCACCTCACCGTCGTTCAAGGTACAACCCTGTTGATCACCCGTTTGATTGAGGGGTGCGATCACTTCTTCACAAAACTTACCGGCTTCCTGGAGCAGGGCACCGCCTAAGTCGGCGCTCACCTCTTCACAGCCGGGCAGGGTCTGGAACCGGTCGTAGGTGTGCAGCACTTCTTCGAGCACAAAGGCATAGTCCCGCAGCGGGGCTCGGTAGGTAGGCATGTATTTTCTCCGCTCTAAGCGTGTTTACGATCAACCTTTTAATTACAGCCAAGGTTGAAGGAAGCTATCGCGCTGACGCGTCCTCCGCGTGCGCCACGTCATGCTATCAAGATTGGAAATCGGATACTGAGGTCTACTTGGGATTTTCTTGCAACTAATACTTGCCGCAATATCCCCAATCCATGGCGCACGCAACGACTCACCACCCATCGCCCGGCCGGCCCAACCCGTCGATCACAGCGGTACCTTAGCTCGCGCTTGGGCACGGCAGACCTCCGCGATCTTGTGCGGTTCATAGAAACCCGTGCGTATTTCTTCCGCGAGCACATTGTGCCAATACATGCGGCAATGCCGGACCACATCATGGTAAGCCTGGTGTTTAACGCAGGCAGGCGAATGGCAGTTGGGCTGCGCTGTCTGCGCACAACCGCCCAGCAAGCAACAGCATAGGAACTGCAGCACCATCGCTCCGGCGCGACGCACGTTTTTGGAAACCCAAACTTGGGAGTGCCGCGACGAGAATTCGCACGGCGGCGTCAATGGAGTATCCGGGCTCCGGTATTGATCGAATCGGAACATGGAGCGCCTCCTTGTGATCTATCAGATGCAGAACACTCTGCCCAACCAAACCTTTGTGTCGCTTATTGATTCCTTTGCACACCTTTGAAATGCTGTCAGACAAGGCAACACGGAAGATCTGTCTGATCAAAAGAGCGATGCAGCAAGCAACAAACCCGCAGAACGCAACTATCCTCACAAGCGATGACGCCAACGCCGAGAGTTTTAACGGCCGTTATCACTTTGGCGCTGCCATCCTTGAGCCCAGCAGCCGCACGCTGATAGTACGGCGCACGCCCCAACAACTGCCCGCCGACGAGGCACAACTGCTGGAAATCTTGCTGCTTGCGGCGCCCGATCCGGTCACCAAGGAGACAATCAAAGCCCGTTGCTGGCCGGGTCAAGAGAAGAGCGACAACTTTGTGGAACAAAAAATCTCCGCGCTACGCCAAGCACTGAGAGAATCGAGAGACCTGCTCCAAACTGTCCGTTTTGAGGGCTATCGCATCGATACAGAAGTTCATCGCAGCGAGGACAGAAGGCGCACCGCCTGGCTAGTTGCAGCCGGTGCCTTGGTCAGCATCTTGTTGGGCGCGGCGTCGATACCGATGCTGTACCCCACCCCGGCAGCGGTCCATATCGATGCAGAGCAGTTTCAGGGCGAGCGCTGCAGCGCTACAGCCGAGTTAGACCTGCAGTCTGGCAAACATCGCATCGCCAGAGAGATTCATTATTACGGCCGGTCGGATACCCAGTGCTGGATTACCGCTCTCGAAGCCGTCGAACATCATGACGCAACGCTCAAGGCATACCTGGCAAAATTGTATCTGCGGCGCGCTTTTGCTGATTGGAGCATCAACCACGAGGACATTCAGATCGCTGTGGAACTGGCATCGCAAGCGGCTCGTGAAGCACCCGCGGAACCTATGGTCCTGCTGACCCTCGGTAACATTGCGCTCGATGAGGGAAACGATCTGGACCGCGCTATCGCGTACTACGTCGATGCCATTGATGCCGATCCGGAACTCGCCATCTCGTACGAGTCCCTGGCCCACGCGCTGGCGCTTCGCGGTGAGGTTGATACCGCACTGGGTGTGATCAGAACCGCTTACGAGCTGGACCCAAATTCACCCTTGGTGAATCGTCAATTCGGTCGCTATCTGCTCTACACCGGCGATGCCGAAGCGGCGATCAAGCGCTTGATGCGCTCGCTGGCGCTGGACCCACACGATCCATCTGCGCCCGGTCTGCTATGGATCGCGCACAATCGGCAAGGCCGCCCCCATCTCGCATCTGAGTGGTTGCTCCTGCACGTGGACAGATCTTACCGACCGTACGTGCGTGCCGGTATAAACTGGTTCGGCGAAAGGCTGCTGCTCACCGTACACCTGTCACTAAAGAGGCAAGCGGATGGGGCCTTCTGTACCCGAAAGCCGGATATTGCAGCACAGTTTGGGGCCTTCCTGGACGATGAACACCTGGTACAGACCTGTCTCGGGCAGGCCTGGGCGAACGTTTGAATTTCTTCCTGGTCAACCCGCTCTACCAGCCTTACTGCGATCGCCCGTGGTTCAAACAACTGGCTTACGAACACCTGGGTGTAGATGTCGACGAACAGTGGTGCAACGCGCTATCCGCCTGAGCGCGCGCAACAAGATCTGTGTGACCTCCGGGCCCAAACGTGGGTCCGGCTAGTAACGCGCGCTACACTCGAGGTTGCCCTGAATTCCTCGCGCATGTCACACCGCTGGTCGTCAACGTGCATGAAGTTGGCGCCCATTTTCAAAACCAGTTCCTCAAAATGTGTTTAACCCGCCTCGCGAAGTTCATCACATTGGATTGTTAAGCACGGTTTTCTGACGATTTCGGACATCTGATTACAAAAGAACTACATAGCCCACAAGCAGAGCACACATTTGCGCAACTATGTCGGGCACTATGAGCGGGTCCAAAGAAAGTAGTAGTAAGGGCCCTCAAATGTCAGTCACCGTTAACGTACGAAAGCTCACCGAAACTCCATCAGTTCGCCGTTCGCGGAACCTATCGCGCAGTCGTGTTGCAGCGGGCGTAGTTGCGGCGAGCGCGGCGATTCTGTCACAGAGCGCAACCGCGGGTCCGATTACGGTTGTGCACAACGTCAATCTCGGTGGCGGTGTACATCTGAATCAATACGGCAGTTCACTTTCAGGGCAGTTCAATATTTCCAACCTGTTGCCCAGCTCCCAAAATACACCCTATGACGTGACCGCTGCCAAAGTGGAGGCGTTCGGGTATTCCGCAGCCGATCCAATCACCTACCAGACGCGCAACGCGAGCACTCGCTACTCGACGCGCGCGACCTATCGCTGGGCAACGGGCTATCGACGCACTTGCAACTCATGGGGTTGGAGTTGCTACTACACAAGCTACGGGTATCGCGCTTATGCTGGCCATGCGACGGACAGCTACTACTCTGGCACGGTAACCAACGTATCCAGAGATTCGGTGCGCGACACAATGCAGTTGACCTCCGGCTCTCAAGCCAACTCAGATGCCGTCGACACCCATCTGCGCCAAAACGTTTATACGAATACCTACTATCGCCGGTCCGGCAACTACTATTCAGGGTACAGCACCACCAGACTCTACAACTACAACCTCACGGATCACCTGTATGGTGATCTGGGCATCACACAAGTACTGAATGCCACTTCCTTGCAGGATTTGTCCCTAGACGGGTTGTTGAACTTCAACGTCGCCGCAACCCTTGGACAGTTCCGACTCACGGGCCTGCGTTTGACGGCAGACGTCAATATGCGCAGTGCTGCGGTGCCCGAGCCGGGCGGCGCGATCATGTTGCTGTTGGCGGGCCTATGCGCCGGTGCCGCGCGCCGCTTCAGCGCCGCAACAGCGGAAGCCTAAGCCTAATCCAAGCCGATCAAGCGAAACCCTTCTACAGGAGTTTCGCTTGATCTCTTTCCTCTTGCGGGGCCAACTGCCAGCGGGCTAAACCCACGCCATCCAGTAGCGTCCTGGCGGGTCTAGATACTCTGCATGCGCAGAGCCACCAAACCACGTCCTGTGCTCATAGTGTGCTCCAGAAGAGGGTTTGAGATTGTCTCTTTTACTATATTGCCGGAGTTGAAAAGAGGTAACCCAAGTGCGATTGCGAGTTAACAAAAGAGCCAAACCCGAAATTTTGTGGGTTGATGACAACGTGCCCATGTTGGTTGTAAACGACTTTTATCAAGACCCCGAGGGGGTGCGAGAAGAAGCCATGGAGCGGGAATTCAAAGCGACTGCCGCCGGTTATCCGGGACGGCACGAATATCTGAATCCCGATGATCCAGAGGTTCGGGTCGTGATGAATCACATACATCGCATTGTGCAGACCGCAACAGGCATCGATTTTTCAGTGCAATCGATTTCCACAGATTTCTCAATTCTCACCACGCCAAGGAAACAAGTCCTGGCATCACAAAGTCACCCCCACATCGACGGTGTTGCGCTCGCAGGCCTGGTGTACCTCAATCAGCCAACCATGGGAGGCACTTGCTTCTACCGCAACAAGCTGCTCGGGTCTTCCGTTGTCACGGACGACAATGTTGAAGAGTGGGAAGCACTGAACAAAGATCCTGAGTTTCGTGATGAGGTGGACGACTACGTGAGTGATAGCTTCTCTCACTGGGAGCTCATCCACAAAACCGAGGGACGCTTCAATCAGTTCGTGACCTATCCAGGCAATGTCTTTCACTCGGTTGATGTTGTCGTAGACCCGGACCCTAGCGATCCGAAGTCTGCACGACTGACCCAGCGGGTCTTTGTCGACAGCATTCCCAGAACGCAGCCAAACCCGTAATGCCGCCGCCGACGGCGGCAGGCTTTAAGCGCCGAAGGGCGCCCGCATACGGGTTATGAAGTCCTTCTGTGTGACAGAAGCGTCCAGAGCAAATTCGGTGGTTTGCTGAACTTCACCCATCAGATTCTTCAGCCTTCCCGGATTCATGCGTACCAGATACTGATTGGAATTGGGCACCAGCGCATCCATACCCGCCAGAACGTACATGTAGTTGTACTGGTTGAACACCGAGTGTTGTTGGAAATCCAACGTGGTGGGTGGTTTGCTGCGCCAAAGCTCAAGCCGTTCACGCAGCGAATCCGGTAGTGCCACCTCATGCCGATACGTGCGCCAGAACGGCGTATCTTCTCGCTGCGTCAGCACGTAGTGCAGCATAACGAAATCACGAACGTCGTCGTAAATTCCACGCATCAGCTGGTTGTAGCGGCTCTGCAGAAATCGATCATTGCCTCCGCCGCTGGGAAAGTGCTCGAAGAACAAGCGCAAACCCAAGTCGATCAGTTGCAATCCAGTAGACTCCAGCGGTTCGACAAAGCCACCAGATAAGCCAACCGCCAAGCAGTTCTTGTGCCATAGCTCCTTGCGCACGCCGACACGCATCTTAAGGTGCAATGCCTCCGCATCCGGTGCCAGCGCGGTCTCTCGCAGCGTCTTTTCCGCGTCCTGAGCATCAGCGAAAGCCGACGCATACACATAGCCGTTACCGCGGCGATTGGCCAGATCAATGCCCCATTGCCATCCCGCCGGGCGTGCCGCAGACAAGGTATATGAACGCAGCTCATCGCCATCTACATACGGGGTTGGCAGCGCCACCGCGGAGTCGCACAATAGCTGGTCTGCATAGCTGTCGTAACCGACGCCGAGGCGCTTTTCAATAAGCACAGCCGCAAATCCGGTGCAGTCGACACAAAAATCCAACTTGATCTCGCCATGCTCTGCGGTCTGCAGAGAGACGATATTGCCGTGTTCATCTTGAGTGATATCGTCTACCGTATCGACCACGTGGCGAACACCTCGCGACACAGCCAGGTCGCGCAGAAACTCACCCAGCAGGGCAGCATCCAAGTGGTAAGCATAAGCGGACGGCCCTTCGTATTCCGGGTCATCAAACCCCTTGGGTACTTTGTTCGCGTCACACAGATTTGCCACGACTCCGGTATCGTGAGCGAAATCGCTCAGCTGCGATCTGTCCCGCATGGCTTGACCAACCCAATGCGAACAGACTTCCACGCCATCGGAGAACACCGGGTACTCAAACGGGTGGTAATAGCTTTCGCCCTTAGTGTGCAGCCAGTTTTCAAACCGAATGCCGGCTTTGATTGTGGCATTGGTTTTGTAGAGCATCTCGATTTCCGGCGCACCGATGGTGGCAAGAAATTGACGAATACCGGGGATTGTCGCTTCGCCGACGCCCACCGTTGGAATCGAGGGGGATTCCACCAGGGTAACATTCACCTCAGGACTCACACCTTGCATGATCTGTTGAAGGTAGCAAGCTGACATCCAACCCGCGGAGCCACCACCAACGATAACAATCGAATTGATCGCGCTCATGCTAAGCGGTCTTGGCGAGACTGCCGGTATACAGCTCTTCAAAATTGATAGGTTGCAGACCGATAGGCATCGAGCCGGCTCTGACGGCGATGTTGTCGATCGCTTCGCGCGCATAAGGATAGAGCATCGTGGGGCACAAGATCCCCAGAGTTCGATCAAGTTCTTCACCATCGATACCGGCAAGATCAAACAAGCCGGCCTGGTTCACCTCGAGCAGATAGGCGGGCTTATCGGCCATGCTCAAGTTGACCGTCACGACCAAATCCACCTCAAAGCGGTCGCCTTCAACATGCGTGTGGTGTACGCCGATATCGACATGAATCTCGGGCTGCCATTGGGTCGTAAACATTTCATGACCGAGAATGGACTCGAAAGAAATGTCTTTGACGTATTGGCGGAATATAGTGAACTTCGGTTCGGACATCTTCGCTCCGCTGAGGTTTCATCAACCGATTAGTCTACGCAGTAAAAGTCAACGCAGCGCAACCGAGTGCACATCTTGCGAACAAAGATCGGGGATAAGAGTGTGATGTGATTCAAATCCGCGGCATAAATACCGCTGGCCACCGACATCTGACCTGCGCTGAGGAGCATGGCTTTCATCCAGCCGCCGGCGTCCCTGCAATCCACCAGCACTCGACTCTCTAGACCCAAGATCCGATGTAACCTAAACCACCGTGAAATGGCTTGTTAAACCGAACACTGTGGCTGGAAACGTTACGCCGTATCTGGGGTGAAAGGCGATAGGGCAGCGTCAGCACGCGCCCAGCGCGTGCCGCTCAAGCCCTACACCAATCAGTTGCGTGCGGTGAATTCGAAGTTGTCTTCCATCTTTTCGCGCACTTCACCCTGGTGGTTGAAGTACGTGCGAAAGCCGCCGTTGTAGTTCCCATCCTGGCGGCGATTGTCTTCGCCTTCGAAGTTGTAGTAACCCGGCGTGCAATCCTGGTTGCGGCTGGTCTTGCCGCGGTGATTGATCACTTCCTGCACCCACCACTCCTCGGCTTCAAACGTCGGGTCGATGGTGTGATAACCCTTCTTGCGCACGTAGTCGATGCACTCGGCAATGTGATCACCCTGGGTTTGCAACATGTCGGTGAGGTTGAACTGGAACGAGGCCTGGTAACCCCCCATGATGAACAGATTGGGATAGCCCTGGGTGTGGATACCCAGCAGGGTGCGAATGCCGTCTTCGTATTTGTCGTCCAGATTCTGACCGCCCTTGCCGATGATCTGGTTGTAGATGCCGGTCTTCTGCACCTCAAAGCCGGTGGCGTAGATGAGGACATCCAACTCGTAGCTGTGCCCCTCAAACACAGGACCTTGCGCATCGATCTCGGTAATCCCTTTGCCGGCTGTATCGACCAGCGTCACGTTCGGCTGATTGAACGACGGCAAATACTCGTTATGAAAACAAGGCCGCTTACACATGAACATGTACCAAGGCTTCAACGCATCGGCCGTGATCGGATCCTTGACAATACTGTCGATGCGCTTGTGGATGCGCATCATGTAGTCGATGTTGGCATTCTCCTGGCGACGGATTTTCTCATCGCGCGGCAGCGCTTCCATCTTCGCCTTTTGCTCGGGGGACGGTTCTGACAACTCGAGCACACGTTCCCGACGCTTGGCCTGCCAGCCAGATTTCAGTTTGCGCGCCCAGTTGGGATCGGTGGGCCAGTCGTCGCGAATGTCAATCGACGAAGGCGTGCGCTGAAAGACGTACAGGTGCTTGGCAGTCTTCGCGAGTTCCGGTACCGCCTGCACCGCGCTGGCGCCGGTGCCGATGATGCCGACCACTTTGTCGTCCAGCTTTTCCAGATCGTCACCGGTGTACGCGTAGTCCCAGCGCGAGGTATGAAACGAGTGCCCCGCAAACTGATCCATGCCATTGATCTTCGACAGCTTCGGCTTCGACAGCGTGCCGTTGGCACAGATCACAAACTGCGCGCGCATGTGGTCGCCACGATCGGTACGCAGATGCCACATCTGCTCTTCTTCATCCCATACCGTGGAGGTGACCGTGGTGTTGAACACGGCCAGGTCGTACAGATCGTACTTCTTGGCGATGGCCTGGCAATGCCCCAGGATCTCCGGTCCGCGGGAGTAGTGATTGACCGGCACATAATCCATCTCATCGAGCAGCGGCAGGTAGTCATACGCCACCACATCACAGGCGACGCCCGGGTAGCGGTTCCAGTACCAGGTCCCGCCCACATCCGCGCCACGCTCCACGATCCGGATGCTCTCCACGCCACGTTCGCGCAGTCGCGCTGACGTCAGGAGCGCCGAAAAACCGCCGCCGATGAACAGCACCTCAACGCTATCGTCGATCGGCTCGCGCGCTTCCACCTCACCGGCATAAGGGTCGACGGCGTACTTGGCGAGTTCCCCGTCCAACTCCGATGTGAACTGATCCGTGCCCTGGGGGCGATAGCCCAGCCGCAGGTCGCGCTCGGCTGCAAACTTCTTCTTGATGTCTTCGTAGTAAGACTGTGGACGTTCTGTCTTTGCCATGATGCTGTTCTCTCGCTCGCGCCGACCTCGTATCAAAGTCGGCGGCATGTATTCAAGTTTCGGCTTGCTAAGCCTTCAATCCCCCCGTCGAGCACCGATTGTAGCAAACTACACCACGAGGTTAAGGCGCTGGTAGCCTAGTCCTTGGAGCCGACCTCCGCCCCCAATTGTGCGCTCAACTCGTTCACCCGCAGTTCGCCCTCACGGGTCTGCCCGCCGATCTCCAGATATCGCTTCATGCTCTCCTGGGCACTGTCGTTGCGCAGCAGACGCTGGAACAGGTAGGCCTCTTGGCGCAGGCCGTCTTCGACGCTGCCCACGCTCGCGGCGTTCACCGATGCTTTGGCCAGGCGTACCGCTTCCTTAGGAAAGCTTGCGATGCGTCGGGCAAAATTCATCACCCACCCATCGATCTCATCGGCGGCAAAAATGCGATTGAGGTAGCCCCACCGCTCCGCTGTTTCGGCATCGAGATCGTCCGCGCCGAGGATGATCTCCATCGCACGGCCCTGACCAACCAGCCGGGGCAAGCGCTGGGTACCCGTGCCACCCGGAAGAATACCAAGCGGCACCTCCATCTGATTGACTTTGGTCTTACCCGCAACCCCAAAGCGCATGTCCATGCTGGCAGCGAATTCGCTGCCACCACCGCCCACGCGCCCTTCGATCTGGGCGATGGTGACCTTATCCATGGTGCGCATGCGTTCGCACATGACGTGGAACAGCGACAGCTCCTGCTCCGGCTCAGCAGCAGCGTCGATCGGAAAATCGAGTATCGCCGCCACATCGAAGTGCGCGATAAAGAAATCCGGATCCGCACTCTTGAACACCACCACCGTCAGGCTGTCGTCCGCCTTCAACTCCTCGGACAGGCGAGCCAGCTCGATATACAGGTCCATAGTCATGACGTTGATCGGCGGGTTGCTGATGGTGACAACCGCCAGACGGCCATCGATCGCCACGTTTAAGCGTTCAAATTCGTAAGCCATGCTGCCTCCCCAGACGTGTTGATAGCGTTCACCAACATACACTTACACCCCGCGTGACGCTACGCCGGACGCGCACCGGCACTCAAGACCCGACGGCTGACAAGTCGGCAGCATAAACGCTAACATCTGCCGTTGGCGACAAACTCCGATGCACAAACAGATGAGTTTCTTCAGCGAGCTTCGCAGGCGAGGTGTCCTGCAAACCCTGTTCGGCTATGTCGGCATTGTCTGGCTGATCGTCCAGGTGATGGAGACGACCCTACCCGCTTTCGACCTGCCCCCAATCTATGTGCGCTGGGTGATCATCGCCGCGGTAGTGCTCGCCGTGCCAGTGCTCGCACTGTCGTGGATTTTCGAGTGGTCACCCTCAGGTTTGACCACCCAGACAAAACTCGATGCAACCCAGCCCTCCACAACGCCTTCGCGCCGCGCCGATCTTGTGGTGATCGCTATTCTTGCCATCGCGGTCACTTTTTTTGCCTTCGACAAACTGGTGCTGCAACCCAACGCAGCGGCGAACAATACGCTTGCGGTCGTGCCGTTTGGCTTCGTACCTAAGGATGTCGAACGCGACTACATCGGTTACGGCATCGCCGCGGACATCCTCGGCAAACTCGCCGGCAATGTTGGTTTGCGCTTGGTGCCACGCTCGGTGTCGTTCAATATTCCAAGCGGAGAAACACCATTGGAGTTCGCGCGCACCCTCGGCGTGACCTACCTGCTGGAGGGCGCCGTACGCCATCGGGGTGAGCAATTGCAGGTCACCATCGAGTTGTTGGATACCAAAGCTGGATTGAGCGTCTGGGGTACCAGCCAGTCGACCACCGAATCGCAACTGTATCATCTGGTGCGTGAGGTCATTGCAGACGTTGAAGAACAACTCGGCGTCAACCGCACCGCACCACAGGCCCAACACACGCCGGATCCGGAAGCTTATCGCAAGCGCTTGAGCGCCGCTTATCTCGCATCATCCTGGAACGAAGCGAATGCGACCAAGGCGATCGCCCTCATCGAGGAGGTTGTTCAGGCAGACCCGAATTACGCACTGGCCTGGAGCAATTTGGGCGCCATGATGCTCAATGCTGCCAATTCCGGGTGGGTGACACGCGCAGCCAGCTACCGCTCGACTCAAACCGCGGTCGATCGCCTGCTCGTGCTGGCACCCGAAAGCCCCGAGGGTTACCGACTCGCCGCAGCCCTCGCCATGAATTACGACGCAGAAATGGCCGCCGCACTCAAGCACATCGAAGAAGCACTGGCCCGCGACCCCTACGACCTGGCGGTCTTGAACGAAGCTTCATTGGTACTCTTGCAGATCGGCCGTCTCGACGAAGCCATCGCGTTGGATGAATACATCGTCGCACGTTCGCCGTTCGATAGCGTGTCATCACGCAACCTCATCCTAAAATATACCTACGCAGACCGTCTGCAGGACGCCCTGGACGAACTTGCCCGCGCTGCGGAAATCACGCGCGATGTGGCACACGCCCATTATCGCGCAGGCGAGATATCCCTGTTGATGGGCGACCTGGACCGAGCCGCCGAGGCGTTCCTAACCGAAACCGATGCTGCGTACCGGTTGAAAGGGCGTGCGCTGATCGCTTATGCGCGTGGCGATACCGACGCGGCGGAACAGGCGCTGGGGGAGTTGATCGAGAAATTCGGTTCCCGGTGGCCGTCAGAAGTTGCGCACGTCTACGCCTACAGCGGCCAGACTGCAGCCGCTATGCAATGGCTGGACAAAGAAATCAAGGTCTACGGGAGGGGAGGCTGGGGCGAGTGGCAACTCCAGCGCCTCTACGACAACCTGCGATCCACCCCACAATGGCATGACTTTCTGATCAGCTTGAACGCCCATGAATCACAGCTCGCGCGCCACCGGTTTAATTTCGACCCGTCTCGTTACCGCTGACGATCCGCAGGCGTACGATGATCGAGCGGCAGGCGCGCCGTACCCAGCGTCAGCGGATGGGGATCTTCCACATGCCGCCGCAGACCACCCGCTTCGATCCGGCGCAGCGACCGGCTTCGCGCTATGCAAGCGTACAACTGATGTCAACTCTGGCGACGCGGTGGCCAAGCCCGTAGGCTCACAAGCATGACCACAATAATTTCCAAGCGGGCGCGCAGCTATACCCTCTTCCTGTTGGTACTGGTGTTTACCTCCAGCCATGTGGACCGGCAGATCGTCACCATTCTCGCCGAGCCGATCAAACAGACATTTGATCTCGCCGACTGGCAGCTCGGGCTGATGACCGGGGTCACGTTTGCCCTCTTTTATGCGACGCTGGGCATGCCCATGGCCATGTGGGCAGACCGACGCAGTCGCCGCAACTTGATCACCTTTTCCATCTCGCTGTGGAGTCTGATGACCGTCCTGTGCGGCATGGCGACCCAATTCTGGCAACTCCTGCTCGCGCGCATCGGCGTGGGTGTGGGCGAGGCGGGCTCCAACCCGCCTTCCCATTCGATCATTTCCGACCTGTACAAACCCGAAGAGCGCGCCACCGCCATGGCGATCTTCGGCCTGGGTGTGAATCTCGGCATCATGCTTGGCTACCTCATCGGTGGCTGGGTGAACGAGTGGCTTGGCTGGCGTTGGGCCCTGGTCATCGCCGGCGTCCCGGGCCTGCTCATCGCCGCGATGGTCCGCTTTAGCATGACAGAGCCACCCCGCGGCTACGCGGACGGCATCACCGAGAAACCCGTGGCGCCACCGTTCTGGGACGTGGCACGCGCCATGTGGCGCAACAGTATCGTTTGCCACCTTGTTATAGCAAACGTGCTGATCTCGTTTGCGGGCTACGCGGTGGTCGCCTGGGGTCCGGTCTACCTGCAACGCGTGCACGGCATGAGCACCGGTGAGTCCGGCACCTTTCTGGCCGCAGCGGTGGGCATCGGCGGCGTGGCCGGCACGTTTTTCGGCGGTTACCTGGCGGACAAGCTGTCGGTGATCCACGAAGGCTGGCGCGCCTGGGTGGTCGCCGTGGCCCTGGCGATCTACGCCCCCTGTGCCATCATCGCCTTCCTTGCTACGGACCTAAACACCACCATGCTGTGGTATCTGGGTCCGGCGATGCTGGGTGGCACCTATATCGGCGTCAACTTCGCCATCCTACAGTCTCAGGTCACGGTCGAGATGCGCTCTGTCGCCGCCGCCATCAATCTGTTTATATTGAACATCATCGGGCTGGGGCTGGGTCCATTGTCAGTCGGAATCATCAGCGACAGCATGGCCGCCAGCGCCGGGGTCGACAGTTTGCGCTACGGGCTGTTGGCGATGGTGGCGATCATCGTCTGGGGTGGCGTGCATCAGTGGTGGTGTGGTGTGCTGCTAAAGCGCGACCAATCCACGTCTCACGAAATCGCCCGGGCTTCATCTGCTTAGGAGGCAGCATGTCCATACACGAAGAAATTTCCCAGCACATCGACGCGGTGGCGGACGACCTGCTCGAAGCCTCCCACGCAATCCACGCCAAGCCGGAACTGGCATTCGAGGAGTACTTCGCCTGTGAGACGTTGACCCAGACGCTCGAGAAGCACGGCCTGAACGCGAAGAGTGATGTCTTTACGCTGCCCACGGCGTTCGAAGCGAACTTCAACACCGACCGTGAGGGTCCGACGGTGGCGCTGCTGGCTGAGTACGATGCCCTGCCCGGGATCGGTCACGCCTGCGGTCACAACATCATCGCAACCTCCGCTCTGGGTGCCACCCTCGGTCTTGCGGCGGTGGCCCAGCAGCTACCCGGGAAAGTGCGACTGCTCGGCACGCCTGCAGAAGAAAAAGGTGGTGGCA
>JBCCHL010000032.1:0-29669 GCA_039028775.1 Pseudomonadota bacterium
CAATTTCACGCGCATATTCGATACTATCGACGAATTGGGGTGCCCAGTTCCAGAAAGCCGGAGTTGTACCCGACATCCACATCGGCCTGGCCGTCCAACCCTTCACGCACCTCACCCTCTCGGGCTTCTCGCTCGGCGCGACCGCTGATGATGGAGGCCTCGTACTCCGCCACTTCCTCGGCGGTCAAAGAGTCCTTGTCCTTCCACCGTTCCGGGCGATTGAGCGGCGTCGAGGTCTTGAAATCCCAGGTCCCTTGCAGACTGGGTTTACCCCAGGGCGTCATAGGTACCTCTGCGCTCGCCAGGGTCGATGACCCGAGCAAAAGGAGAACCAGCATCTTGTTCATATTCGACTCCCTCTAAAAGAGATTCTTGACGTTGGGTTTGTCCATATCTTCGCCGCGCCGCAGATGGCCATAGACCGCATCTTCCGCGAACGGCACACATTTGTACTCCAACAACCGCGCGTCATCTTCCATACGACGGTACAAAGGCATCGCGATTGTCCATGGCTCGGTGAACACCTGCGGGTCTTCGATGGTGGCCTCATAATGGATATGATTCGGTGTCCGGAGCGTGTAGCGCTCTGTTACTTTCAACTCATCGCTGTGCCAGGTACCGGTCGCATCCAGCCAGGTGTCTGGCATCTGGTCGGTGACCTCGACGACCAGCGTATCGCCCTCCCACCGAGCGGTGGAATAACCCATCCAGGACGGCAACTCGGCACGCGTGCCGGGTCGGTCGAGATGGATCATGCGGCTGTTACTGCCCCATTCGTAAGCGATAAATATCTTGTTCTCGGACTGCACGATATGGAAGGGCAGCGGCATATAGGTCTGGCGCGGAATGCCGGGGATAAAACACTTCACCGCCGGGTCCCACTGATTCCATTCCGCGCGATAGTCCGCCCGCTTGGCCGCCGCTTCCGCGGTATAGGGGATGCTGCCACCGACCACGTAGCTGCGACCCGCGGGAATTCCTCCAAGCGCACCCAGTACGTTGGTCGCCGGTCCCTTGATCGCATGCCCTCCCTCGAGACTCCAGTGGGCGGTGCCGAGCGCCTGCCACAGACCGTTCAGATCTGGAACGGTCCCCGTGTCCCGATCGAGCTCTGCGGTTTTGGCTGCCGGCGTCTCACAGCTGCCGCACACCAGCGTCAGTACGAGCAACGCAAGGCAGCGGATGTACATATTGAAGATGCTCATCGTCTGCCTCACTCGTCTTCGATCAGCGTTTGTTCTCCACCACCCTCGGTGGGGTCTGCCCCATCTTTCGGGGCCCCGGTACCCGATGAGCCCATGAAAATGCGGCGCCCGTCGGTGAAGGTGATGTCGCGTCCGCTGCCGCGACACTTCGGTATACAGTCCGGGTCTTTGCTCTGATAACCACGGACGATCACATCTGTCCCCACGCGCAGCACTTTACGGGTGAGACCGGCACGCAGTAGCGCGTTGGGGGTACCCCCCTCCATCATCCATGGCACGACGGTGCCATCGTCCTCGTGCACGTCGACGTGCACCCAACTGTGTGGATTGATCCATTCGACCCGCACGATGGTGCCTTGCACCCGAAACGGACGGTCCGCATCAAACTCAGATGAAAAAGCGTGGTGAGCGTAGCCCTTATAGGACCCCACGATGGCGCAGAGCACCAGCACCGCAACGACAACCCACCTGGCGCTGCGTTGCTCATCCACGCCGCCATTACCCGCTGGCAATATCGGCACGTCATTCTCCCCCCTTATCGACCGCCATAAAATAATAGATCGGGATCAGAAAGGGAATCGCACGTTAGCCGACGAGGTTGTCAACTTGCGGGCGGATCGAGCACACTTGGCGCAGGGAGAACTTGAGGGGGCCACCATGCAGTCGATAAAGCCGGCCACACTGCGCTTGGCACTGCAGTGCCGCCTGCGCAGAACACCGCGATCAACAAACCAGCCAACCGAAGCCAGATCGCAACGCCTGGACCTGTTATTTGCTGCCGTGCTGGCGTTGGGTGCCTGCGGCGGCGCGCCGACGCCGGAGACAGAAGTCCAATACCTGAATAACACTGACTGGTCTGTTTATCTGGGGGACAGCGGCAGACAACACTACAGCCCACTCGCCCAGATCGACCGCGACAACGTCAATGATCTGGAGGTCGCATGGACCTACACATCTGCGCCCGACGGCGAGGGGCGGGTGATGTACACCAGCCCGCTCGTGATCGACGGCGTGTTGTACGGCCTGTCACCCAACCTGGTGCCGTTCGCGCTGGATGCCGCCACCGGCGTTGAGCTATGGCGCCGCGACGACCTGGCACACTCCGGCACGCAACGCGGACTCATGTGGTGGCAGCGCGACGAGGACCGGCGCGTATTCTATGCGTCAGGCATCGAGCTGATCGCGCTCGACGCTCGTACTGGGAAACTCGTATCCGACTTCGCCGATGGCGGCAGGCTCGACATGACCCCTAGCGATACGGGGAGCAGCCTGCGCATCACGGTCCCCGGCGTGGTGTTTGAAGACCTGTTAATCATGGGTTTTTCCACCAGCGAAGACAGCAACGCCTATCCCGGCGCCATTCGTGCCTACAGCGCCATCGACGGTAAGCTGATATGGAAGTTCCGCACCATCCCCGAACCCGGAGAGATCGGCGCGGATACCTGGGCGCCAGGTAGCCTGGCGCGCGCGGGTGGCGCCAACGTATGGACCGGCATGGCTCTGGACGAGCAGCGCGGCATGTTGTACGCGCCGACCGGCAGCGCCACGCCAGATTTCTACGGCGCGGACCGTCTCGGGGACAACCTGTTCGCCAATTCGCTGGTGGCCCTGGACGCACGCACCGGTGCATATCGGTGGCATCATCAAGTCGTGCGTCACGATCTATGGGACAAGGACAATCCATCGCCGCCCACCCTGGTGAGCTTCGAGCGCGGCGGCGAGCGCGTCGAGGCAGTGACGCTCGCAACCAAGACCGGGCACCTGTTCGCCTTCGATCGTGATACCGGGGAACCCCTGTATCCCCTCGTTGAGATCGATACCCCGATTCCCAGCACCCTGCCCCGGGAAGTACCCTCCCCCAAACAATATCTTTCCAGTGTGGAGATCAGTAACCAGGAATTTCGAGTCACCGATCGCACCCCGGAAGCGACCGCCTATGTGAGCGAGCTGATCAAGGACTGGGATCTGCGACCATGGGCACCACCAAAAGTAGGTACCGTCCTGTTCTACCCCTGGTACGACGGCGGTGCCGAATGGGGCGGCTCGGCGTACGATCCCAATACCGACCGCCTGATCCTCAATACCAACGATGCGGCGGCAATCCTGACGCTGGCAGAAGTGCCGGTCGGGTTCAGCGCCTACGGTACCTACCTCGCGCACTGCGCGGCTTGTCACGGCGCGGATCGCACGGGCACGGAACGCGGCGTGAGCCTGAGCGGGGTGCGCGACAAACTCGGCTACGCGGGCATCATGCGGGCCATCGAAGAAGGCGCGGCGGGGATGCCCGCCTTCGCCCATTTGAGCGAGGTCGAAAAACGCGCGCTCTACTATTACCTCTCTCCCGCCGAGCTGCCCGAGCCTGATCCACCGCGCGAGGCGGCGTCCTACGCGTTGACCAGCGGCTATGTCTATCTACGCGACCACGAAGGACTGCCGGGGAACGCACCGCCGTGGGGCACGCTGAACGCGTTCGATCTGGCGACCGGCAACCTGGTATGGAAGGTCAACTTCGGCAATTTCCTGTCCCACCCCGAGCTGGACTACGGCGCGATCAACTACGGCGGTCCGGTGGTCACGGCCTCGGGTTTGATCTTCATCGGGGCAACGCCGGACAAGCGGTTCCGTGCCTACGACAGCGACACCGGCGCCGTGCTGTGGCAGACCGAACTCCCGGCGGGTGGTTTCGCAACGCCCGCAATCTACAGCGTGGATGGCACCCAGTACGTCGTCATCGCTGCGGGCGGGGGGCGCCTGGGGCCGCCTTCCGCGTCCGAGTACATCGCCTTCAAGCTGGGAAGCCGCGGCTGACCCGCCCACACCGCCTCAGGCGGCGGCAGCCTTGAAGACCTCCGCCCACTCTTCCAAGGCCGCTTGTTCGTGGCCGTGCACCAGCTGCACGGTCATCTGATCGTAGCCGGCCGCGTTCAGCTCCTGCAGCCGCGCGATCAGCTCGTCGTGGCTGCCGCTCATGGTGGTGCTCTTGACCAGCTCGGGAGTGATATGGGTCTCCTCGGGACGCACAAACATCAGGTGGCCGCGATGATTGGACAGATAACGCGCATCCGCCGGTTCATAGTGTTCGTGCTTGGCCAGATATTCTCCGACCAGGTTCGACAATGGCCCCTGCGGCAGGTTGCGGCCCTGCATCGCACCGACGTCGTCCGCCATGTTATGAAACATCACCGCGGTCAGCGGGGCGGCTTGTGCCATCAGTTTGGCTTCATCCGCGCGCTCGTCACCGCTGAGCACCGCCCCTAGAAAGAACAGGTTGGCCTCCAGATCTTCTTCCGCGTGACCGGCCTGGATCCAGATCTCACGCATCTGCGCCAGACTCTCCTGCGCGCCCGTCGCTCCGAAGTTCAGCCAGCCAGCCCCCAACTGGGCGGTCAAGGCCTTGGCCTTGGGTCCGAACGCCGAAAACCACAACGGCACCTCGTCTTCTACGTTGATCAGACCGAGGTCGGGATTCAAGAAACCGATTTTGCGGGCCTGGTCTTCAAACGTCCAATCGACCACTTCGCCGCGCAACAATGCCTGGACCCGCTCGATGTAAGTACGGGTGTTGGCCAGGCTGATCGCACCCAGCCCCATGGTGCGGCGGGCGGTAAAGCCCGTGCCGACCCCAAAGTCGATGCGCCCCGGCGCCAGCTTGGCCAGCGATGCAAATGCATTTGCCGCGACCGGCTCGATGCGATTGGACGGCACCAGCACCCCGGTGCCAAGCCGGATGGTGGAGGTTTCGTGGGCCGCCAACGCCATGCACACAAACACGTCCGGATTGAGCAGCTGGGTGTCATAGAACCAGGCCGCATGGAATCCCAGTTCCTCTGCGCGCTTCACCCAGCGCCAGGAATCCACTTCGGAGGCAAACGCCACAGAATACTTCACACTCTCTCCCCTTCTCTTGTCAGATCAACCGCTCGTAGGCCAGATCGGGACGCAGTTCCAGTTCCAGTTCCAGTTCCAGTTCCAGTTCCAGTTCCAGTTCCAGTTCCAGTTCCAGTTCAAGTTCAAGTTCCACCTGAGTATCGGATGCCGGCACGCACAGCACAAGCAGCGGTCGTTGCACCTGCCCCTGCTAGCACCTACCTGTTAGGATGCGGCGCTGTCAATCCGATGACGACCAATGTCCGTATCCACCACCTCACCGTTGCTGCGCTCGCCCGGCTTTCTGACCGTCTGGGGCGTGGGCGCGCTGAACAGCACCGGGCGCTGGTTGGAGATGCTGGTATTCGCGGTCTTCGTGCTGGACGTCACCGGCTCGCCCTTGCTGGTGGCGAGCATGCTGATGCTGCGGTTGCTGCCGATGGCCCTCTTCGGATTATTCGGTGGAATTCTCGCGGCCCGCTTTCCCCGTTGGCAAATCCTACGGCTGGGGTCGGCCACCACCGCCGCGATGGGGCTCGGACTGGCGGCGCTCGCGTACACCGAGACCTTGAGCGTGTGGCACTGCGGTGCTGCCGCCTTTATCTCCGGCCTGGTCTGGTGCACCGACTTTCCGGTGCGGCGCACCCTGATGGGCGACATCGCTGGGACCGAGCGTATCGGTCGCGCGATGAGCCTGGACATATTGGCAGGTTCGGTGACCCGTATGCTCGGCCCTTTGCTCGGTGGCATCCTGTACCAGGAGATCGGCCTGTCTGGAGCGTTTTTGCTCGGCGCAGCTTTGTATGTCGTCGGTCTGCTCGCGCTCATGATCATCGCGGTCCCCGAAACCAACCCGCCCAGCGCAGAATCGATTGTTGCCAACCTGCGCACCGGTTTGCGCCTGGTCAAAGACAACCATGTCCTGCAGGGTATCCTCGGGATTACCGTGGTCTTCAACCTCTGGGGCTTCCCCTTCGTGTCGATGGTACCGGTGTTCGGCAAAGAAGTGTTGTCGCTCAACGATGCGTTGACCGGCTTGCTCACTAGCGCCGAGGGTGCAGGTTCGCTCGCCGGGGCTTTGCTACTGGCGACGTTCTCCACCACTCAACAGGCGCGCTACATCTACGTGATTTCGGTGTTGAGCTACTGCGCGTTCTGTCTGCTCTTCGCGCAGTCGAACGCTGCCTGGATAACCGGGACGCTGCTGCTGTTTGTCGGTCTGGTCAGTGCGGGTTTCGGCGCGATGCAGAGCGCGCTCATTCTGATCAACTCGCCGCAGGACTATCAACGCCAGATGATGGGTGTACTGTCGTTGTGTATCGGCACCGCACCGTTGGGTTTTTTACACATCGGTATGCTGGCCGATTGGCTGGGGGTCGCTATGGCATGCACGATCACCGCACTGGAAGGCCTGCTCGCCATGGGTTTGGTGTTGTGGTGGCGTCCCGCGCTGCTGAGCCGCCAGCCGACGACCTCCGCAGCCTGAACGCTCCGTCACGCCAGCGACTAGCAGTACGTTGACGGCACGGGGGCGAATTCCGACCCCACACTACAAGATGTAGCCATCCCCCATGGCGCGCACCGTGACGTCACCGATCACCACACCCCAGGGCTGATCGATGGCATGTATGATCGCGTCCACAATGTACTGCGGCTCCAGGGCCACATACTGAGGACTTTCGGGATCGAGTAACTCTGGGCTGTTGGTGCCTTCAGACAAGCTGCCCAACTTCTCCATGTAGCTCGCCGTATTGATACCGAGGATACCGCTGATTGCTTCCGGATTGATGATCCCGCCACCGAGGTTGGTGGCCGGCACACCCGTGGGGCGCACGGTGGTGACTTTAATCTTGCCCTGGCTCTCCAGGCGCAGCGATTCCGAAAGAAAATTCACCGCTGCCTTGGTGGCGCCGTAGATGCCCGCACCGGAAACCGGGAAGTTGCCGTAGATCGAGGACAGGTTGATCACGTGCCCACGGCCTTGTTCGATCATCTGATCGTGCACGGCCACAATGCCGTTCAACACCCCTTTGATGTTGACATCGAGACAGCGAATCCAGGCATCGTAGGCCTGCTCGTGATCGGCATAGAAGGCCAGGGGCATGGTGCCCGCGTTGTTGACCATCACATCCACCCCCCCGAAAGCGGTAACCGCCTGAGCAACCGCTGCCTTGAGCGCATCGACATCCGCTACGCTCGCGGTCACCGACAGATAAGATTCAGCGGGCAGCCCGGCCACCGTCTCGTCGAGGCCCGCAGCATCCACATCGATGGCAACCACACGTGCACCCATAGCCTGGGTGCGTTGGCACAGCAGACGACCGAAGCCGCTGCCCGCGCCCGTCACAACAATGACTTTGCCTGCGACGTGATTCTCAGCCACTTCAGCGCCCTGCCGGGGCTGGCGTGTCGGCGTCCTTGTCAGCAACCAAATTGGCAGGGGTATCCCCGACATAGCGCAGCGTGGTGAAGCCGAAGAACATCTCATGCTTGGTCTGCAGACCGAACAGGACCGGCTTGCTCGGGTCCGGATTACCGGGGTTCTGCGCCGAGTTGTCCATCGCGCCACGGGCGATCAGTTTGGTACCCGCAGGCAGAAATACCGGCTCTTCCAGGTCATAGTTGAACTGCCAGTTGAAGTCGTACTTCGGTACCGACAAGAGCGTCTCAGAAGTACCGTCCGGGTACTGGGCGAGATAGCTCATGTACTTGCCGCGATAGTGCATGTGCGGTGTCATGCTGTAGAGGTACGCATCGCGTTCGATGAGTTGTTCACCCTGCAGCTTGTACTCTTTGTCATAAGCAGGCACAAAGAACCGCCGCTGCCCGGCCACGCCGCCCGACATCACGTGTTCCGGAAGTTTGTCGTGCAGGTAAATACCGATCAGCGTCTCATCCACGGCCGCTTTGCCGGAGGTGGTGTAGTGCATCTGCAACAATAGATTGGAACCCTTGGGGATCAGCCGACCGCTATTGTCGCGAAACTGGTCCGGCTGCCGTCCCGGCGCAAAGCCCGCCAACTGCTGTCCCTGGTCCGGGCCTTCCGAACGGCCTTTGGCCGCTTTGTCAGCCGGCTTGGACAGATACGCGATCACATGATGCAGCACCTGGCGATCGCCGGGTACAAACTCCATCGCCTCCACCCAGACGTCTTTGTCGAGGTTCAGTTCCACCGGCACATAGCGGTAGTCCACCACTCCGGTGGCCGGAATGTCCTGCGCGGGCACTTTGTAGACCAGATCAGGTTCGCCGAGACTGAACTTGGGATCGCTGAAGGTCATCTGCGCGAGTGGGTCCGCGTCCCCATCCACCGGCGCGCCGGCGTCGATCCAGGCGATCAGCTTCTGCCGCTGGGCCACCGACAAACCCGCAACGTCCATGATCGGTTTGCTCACGTGGGTATCGATCTGTCCCGGCGGCATGCGGCGGGTCATCACTACCTCGCGCATCATCGGTGACCAACCGCGCACCATGGCATGGCTCGACATAGACCAGGGTGCGATCGCACCGTCGCGATGGCACGCCACACAATTTTCTGCGAGCAGCGGCACAATATCGCGACTGTAAGAAACCTCGCCCACCGTGGGCAGATTCAGGACGGCACCGCTGGAAGCCACCTCCACCGCTGTAACCGCATCACCCGCGACCACCGCCCGCAGGGCTGCGCGCGCCGCATCCAGGTCGTCCACCGCACCGCGATACGCGATCTTGCGATCGGGGCCGATCACCACGAGGGCGCCGGCCCGCTCCAGGCCAAGACCCGCGCTGACGAGTTGTGCGTCGTCGAGCAACACCGGCAGGGTTACGCCGCTGCTTTGCGCCGCTTTCACGACAGCCTCGCGCGCCTCAGCCGCCCCGTTAAGATGCGCGACCACCACTTCGGCATCAGCGAATTCTGCCGCCAGCTCGCCAACCGCTGCGGCGCTGCTCGCCAGACTGCGGTTGTTCTGCGCGACCAGCACCACCGCCTTTTGGTCACTGAAATACGACAACTGGAAATAGGTGCCCGTATGATCGATGAGGGCAAAGTCCCCGGTGCGAGCATTGGCGCTGAAGGCGTTAACGCCCACAGCGTGACCACAGCCGAGCAGGAAAATCAGAAAGCAAACAACCTTGTTGGAATGCGACATAACAAATAACCACGTGCTATCAGTCCCGGATGTCTCTAGCATACCTGTTTTGGCAAGTTTGTGTGTGTATCGCACACGCAGTTTCGACCCATCGATAGAGCACCCCCCTATGCAGTCACTCGTCGAATTTCTGATCCGTTTTCGCTTCCTATTAGCCGCCGCATGTATCATCGTCAGTGGCGTCACGTTGTGGGGTATCAACTACAGCACGATCGAAAGCCGGGTCAATTCGATTCTGAGCGAGGATGACCCTTACAAAGCCCAGGTCGATGAGGTGCGTGAGGACTTCCCACCCAGCGACGGCGTGATGTTCGTGTTCCAGGCACAACCCGACATATTTTCCATGCAAGCCCTGGAGGCGATGCAGGAATTCACGGACCGCTACACGGATGTAAAGGGAGCGCTTGCGGTCTCTTCGTTGATCAATCGACGCCTGAACGACTCCGATGCCGCGCGTTTGGACCGTGACTATCTGATCCCCCTGCTGACGGATCTGGACGATACAGCCCTGACCGAAGTGCGCCGCACCGCCCTGGCCGACGAAGATCTGACCAAAAGCGTGCTCTCGGCGAGCGGCGACATGGCGCTCGCGAACATCAAGTACTCGGCGCTCCCCGATACCCAGGACAACCGCCTGGCCATCGGCCGCTCGATCGTGGCGCTCCGCGATGATCTGCGCAGCAAGTATCCCGATGTTGAAATCTATGCGGTCGGTAACGTCCTGTTCGAGTTGGACGGGTACAACGCCCAGATCGATGACCGCACGCTGCTGCTGCCGATCGTCATGATACTGGGCATCGCGCTGTTGTGGCTGTGTCTGCGCTCGCTGCTGTATGGGATCACCCTGTTCGCGCTGGCCTATGCCACCGTGGCCCTGTCGGTCGGTACGTTCGGCTGGCTGGGTGTGCCGTTCAATCAGATCTCCAGCCTGGGTCCGCTGGTGGTGCTGGTTATCGCTATCGCGGACGGTATCCACATCGTGTCGGTCTACGCCCAGGGTCTCTACAAGGGTATGTCTCGACTCGATGCCATGCGCGACAGCCTGGCCATCAACATCCAACCGGTGACGCTGGCCACAATTACCACGGCGATGGGTTTTCTCAGCTTGAACTACTCATCCTCCCCGGGCATCTACGGTTTCGGCAACATCGTGGCCATCGGTGTGGTTTGGGCATTTGTGGTCACGATGGCGCTGTTGCCAGCCATCATCCTGCTGCTGCCGACCAACAAGGTGCCAAAACCGCTTGGCGTGCAGGATTTTATCGTCTGGGTCAACAAGCTGGTGCAAACCCGCGGCGCGGCGCTTTTCTACGGCAGCCTGGCCCTGATCCTTATCACCCTGGCCCTGCTGCCGATGAATAAGCTCGACTTCAATCGCTTCAACTTCATCGACGAAGACTCAGACCTGCACCACGTGATCGAATCTCTGGCGCAGAAGATCGGCAACGACAAGTCGCTCGTCTACGGCATCAGCAGCAATGAGTATTACGGCATTACCGACGTTGCCTTTCTCAACGAAGTCGCGCGTTTCTCCGCCTGGCTGGAGGCGCAACCCGAAGCCAGTTTTGTACGCAGCTATTCCGACTATCTGAAGTCGCGCTATAAAGCCGAGTACGAAGAGGACAACGACGTCATTCTGGACGAGGATTGGGAAGAGCTGCCCCAGGATCGGCTGCAGATTGTTGACTATCTGGTGGGCTACCAGCTGGTCCAGGAGATCAATCCCGATCTCGAGCCTATCTTCAACGCCGACTATTCATCGATCCGCCTGATCATCGGCACGTCGAATCTGTCAAACGTGGAACTGTTGGAATTTGGCGAGCGGATCGATGCCTGGATCGACACCAACCTCAATCCCGATTATCGCGTCCTGCACGGCGACAACAGCATTCTCTTTGCGCGCCTGGACCAGACCATCGCCGAAGAATTACTCAAAGGTTTTGCCCTCAGCTTCGTGGGCATAACCTTGACCTTGCTGGTGGGGTTGCGCAGCCTGCGCTACGGACTCTTGAGCATAGCGCCCAATCTGTTCCCGGCAACCATTGTGTTCGGCTTCTGGGGTTTGTTCGTGGGCGAGTTGAGTCCATACATCCTCATGCTGTTTTCGATCAGCATCGGTCTGGTGGTGGACGACTCGGTGCATATCTTGAGCAAGTACATCACCGCTCGAAGAGAAGGCAAAGTGGCGCAAGACGCGGTGTCGTATTCCCTGGATAAAGCCGGCTCAGCGATCACCATCACCACCATATCCCTGTCGGTGGGAACATTTATTCTGATCTTCTCCAACACTTTCCACTTCCAGAACGTGGCACTGCTGCTGACGCCGATCATCATCGTCGCCCTGCTCCTGGATTTGCTGTTCCTGCCACCCTTGTTGACCCGCCTGGATGGCTGGTTGGAGGCACGCCGCGCAAAAACCGCCCAAACCGTGACTTGACGCCAATTGTAAGTCTAAACTTACAATTTAACTGACATTTTACACCAAGAAAACTCACTACCCCTTAAAATAGCCGGACAACAAAAACATTGGACTAAAGGGGTATTCCCAATGAAAAAACTGACCCGGAGTCTTGTCGCGCTCGCGATCATGCTCGCCGGTGGTTTGAGCACGGTCTCAGCC
Organism: Pseudomonadota bacterium; assembly: GCA_039028775.1. GTDB lineage: Bacteria > Pseudomonadota > Gammaproteobacteria > Pseudomonadales > Azotimanducaceae > UBA4421. Next base: position 11,823 of record JBCCHL010000032.1, read on the forward strand.
CACGCGGGTATGATGTACGAGGTGACATCACACAAGCAAAACGGACATTCGTTCTGGATGCCAGGCATCGGCCTGCGGCATTTACATTTCGATCCCGCAGGCATGTTGACCATCAACAGCGACGGCACTGCCAAGCTCAGCGGCAAGATCTCGCAAGGGTCCACGTCCTTTGACGTCGATGCGGATATGTCCGGTTTCACCAAGGCTGATCAGGCCTTGTGCGATGCTGCGAAATACGAAAATGGCGCGAAGAAAAAGAAGTGCAAGAAGCACTGGTACATCTTCACGGGCCATCTGACCGGCACCCTGAGCATCGGCGGGCAGCCCGTGTATTCAATCTGGTCGGATGGTAAGCCGCCGCCTCAGTTCGGTACCCACAAAGCCAACGCCAAGAACAACCGTCTGGGTTTCTCATCCTGGTTCTATTTCAAAGAAACCGGCTGTGATGGCTGCCAGACCTATCACGGGGACATCAACGTCAACCTGGCTGTCGTGCCAGAACCTGGCACCTTAGCGCTGATCGCGCTGGGCATCGTCGGTTTGGTCAGCATGCGCAAGTGGCGTCACCAAGCTTCCTGAAAGCTGGTTGCGAGGATTGAAGTTGCGCACGCACACCCGCTAAGGCGACGTCACAAAAAACCCGGCAGATGCCGGGTTTTTTTCTGCCGGTAACCTTCCGCCTGAACTTGCCCCCGTACTTGCGCCTGAAATCACGCTGCCCTCTCATCGCAGTTTTTGCCAAAATTGCCCCATCATCGACAATGAGGGGGACGGCATGGGCATTCTCACAGGCAAAGTGGCGGTCATCACCGGAGCGGGACGCTTGCGCGGCATTGGGCGAGCCGCTGCAGTCGCGCTGGCCAGGCTCGGGGCGGATGTGGCGGTGACCGGGACCGGACGCGACCCGGCATCTTTCCCCGCCGATGAAAAAGCCGTGGGTTGGCGGGACGTGGATAGCGTGGTCGATCTCATCGAACAAGAAGGCCAACGCGGCCTTGCACTGCGTTTCGATGTGACCGATGAAGCTGCTGTCACCGCCGCGTTTGAAAAAATCAGATCCCACCTCGGCCGGGTGGACATCCTCATCAACAATGCGGCCCTGGGCCGTGGCGAGGACCGCATTCCGATCAGCGATCTAAAGGCCGATGTGTTTCAGCGGGTCATCGATATCAAATTACGGGGCGCGTTCTTGTGTACCCGCGCTGCCAGTGATTTGATGGTCACACAGTCCGATGGTGGCAAGATTGTGAACATCGCGTCGATCGCGGGCAAGCGCGGCAGCGCTAGGACCCTCGCCTACAACGCGGCCAACTTCGGCATGATCGGTATGACCCAGTCCATAGCCAGAGAACTCGGCGAACATGGCATCAATGTCAATTGTGTCTGTCCCGGAGCCGTGAAAACATCACGCATGGACGAGGTCAGCCCGGATGACCGTCCCGAGCAGATCAACGCGTCGGATCCGATACCTCGCTGGGGTAGTGATGAGGAGGTGGGAGAATTTGTCGCCTATTTGTGCACACCCGCAGCGCGCTGGATTCACGGCCAGGCGATCAATCAGGATGGCGGATCTGTGATGGAACACTAGGCCGGATAGCACAGCGCGCCAAAGATCAGGCGCAAGTCCCACACGAGAACCGAGCTGTCCTCGTGTGGCTCAACAAACGAGGCTACGCGACCGCTCGTCGTCGCACGTAGAGCCCCAGCAGTCCCAGAGCGAGCAATCCAACGACGCCCGGCGCCGGCACGGCGATGGGGCCAGACCAGCTACCGAGACCGAAGGCGACTTGGCCCGGATTCGGGCCGTTGGTTGCACCCCATCCGATGGTGTCAGCAAAAAACTCGGGATGATTGACTGGATTGCAGGTGGCCCCACTGCAGATGAACGCCGAAGTGATATTCAGCGCGACATCAAAGAATGCGCCTGAACCACCAAAGATCGGCTCCTGGGAGCTGCCGGTGCCAAAACTCATCCCGCCAATGGTCCAACTAGCACCATAGGAAATGATGTCGGCGGCGAACGCAGACCCAGTGCTGGCAACGGAACTGTCCACGGTGAAGAACGCATCCAGCGTGTCGCCAGCCCCGTTGCTGCCCGAAAATTCGTATCGCAGGAGCCCTGCCTGGGCTGTCATGGGCACAGCCACGATGACCAACAAAGCGATGCGCTTGAGTGCTCTAAAATTCATTGTCAACTCCCGTAAACCGATCCCCGTTCTAACACTACAGTTCTTCCCAACTGTAGCTTTGTCGCGCATTGTGACCATTCACCATGCACACATGAGCTATACAGCAAGATTCGTTCCAGCACAGCTAGTCTTTAGTTTCAATCACTTACGTAACCAGTTTGTAAACACTACGTAACAGGTTGTAAATATATCCGACACCTCAAAGACCCGAAAGTGTAAACAAAACAAGAATGACGGAAATCGCACATTCAATGACTAGAGGCCAAGCCAGAGGCATCGCGAAAGGACCACCGCTCAACAAGTGGCACATCCGCCCCGCACGGCGGATAATTCCAGTCCCAACACCCAGCTGAGGAGAGTATCCGTGTCGTTAGCGATGAGCCCCGCAGAGCGGGAGAATTTTCTTGCCGATATGCACGTGGGAGTCCTGTCGATTCCCGACGGCGATCGCGGACCGCTGAGCGCACCCATCTGGTATGACTACACCCCCGGCGGTGAACTGTGGATGATTATCGGCACCGATTCCCGCAAAGCCCGTGCGCTTCGCAGCGCCCAGCGGGTCAGCTTGGTGGCGCAACAGGAAGCCATGCCCTACCGATATGTCAGCGTCGAAGGTACGGTGGTTTCCCAGGCCCCTTGCGCACCGGGGGAACTCCTGGCGATGGCGCAACGATACCTGGGCCCGGAACAGGGACAGGCCTACGCGGATGCCAGCAGTGGCAACAGCTACACGGTGCGGGTGCGGCCGGAACGCTGGTTGACGGTCGACTACGGCAAGATGGGCGCCTGAAACAGGCATCGTTTGCGGCTATTTTCAGGCACCCGTCGCCAGCGGCTATTTCCAGCCGGAGCGTGCGTTCGGACCGTCCGGAAAGGGTCCTGCTGGCCAGCGGAAGCCCAGCGTCATCGCCAGGTTGATGTCTTCCTTGGTGGCGACACCCTCATCGAGGATCTTCATCGCCTCGCGTCGGACCGCGGCCATGATGCGATTGCCCACAAACCCAGTGTCGCCGGGGACGTCCTTCAGAACGATTGGGGTTTTACCCATGGCTTTGCTCAAGGCGACGATCAGTTCCGTCACTTCCGGCAGGGTGTCTTCGGTGTGGGTCACCTCCACCAGTTTCATGATGTTGGCCGGGCTAAAGAGGTGCATGCCGATGAATCGTTCTTTGCGGTTGGTCGCCGCCGCCAGATCCGCGATGGTGAACATCGACGTATTGCTGGCGAAGATCGCATCAGCTTTGACCAGACCGTCCATCTCTTCCCAGACCTTGAGTTTCAGCGGCTTGTTTTCGATCGCCCCATCGATGCCGCCACCGATCGCTTCAATGATCAGGTCGCAGTCGACCAAATCGGCCACCTCGGTCGTGAAGCTCAGGCGGGACATCGCGGCATCGCAGTCCTCCTGACTCATCTTGCCCATCTCCACCGCCTTGTTGAAGCCGAAGCGGCTTTTGAGAATCGTATCTTCGGCATCCGCGATAATGACCTCGGTCAGATCGCGCACGATGACGTTGAAACCCGCCTGTAACGCACACATGGCGATGCCGCCGCCCATCACGCCGGCGCCGAGAATGCCGATCTTGTTGATCTGTGAAAGCTCCATAACTCCTCCCTTAAAGATTGCTCGAGGCTGACGGCTGGCCACCGCCAAGAATGCGAAACACCGCGCTTGCCCGCGCGATGCGCTGCGCGTCATTGTGCAAGTATGCGTTCAGATACGCCAGCGTGCGGCCACCGCACTCGGCGTCCAGGTGCATCTCCACCCAGTCCCCTTCTGCGGCGCTTGCCCAGGTAGTCAGTGCTGGGGTTGATGGTCACCACCGGTGCACCGGGTACGCCCGTCGCGCAGGTCTCGAGATACAACGGTACGCCCGCCGCTCAACCCGGCAGTAGAATGGTCCCAGGTGATTGTTGAACAGACTCGCCCTATTCAACGGCGCAAAGCCCGGCAGCAGGTGAGCCTCACCGACGGCCATGCTCAGTTCAGCACCCCATCGGCGAGCAGTTGCACAAACTCCTCATCGCTGCGCCCGAGAATTTCCTGCACAACGTATTGATTGTGTTCGCCCATCATCGGTGCTCGCACCATCTGATGATGCTGACCCACCCAGCGCGCGGCTTCCGTGTCCACGGGTATGTCAACATCGGCGACCGGTTGGCGCAGCTGTTGATAGTGCCGATGCAGTTGCGGGTCCACCTCGAGCATATCCTTGAGGTGTTCCACCGGCGCGGCAGCCACCCCCGCCGCCTGCAGTAAATCGGCGGCCAGCCACTTATCCTGTTGTGCGCTCCAAGCAGCGACGATCGCATCCAAGGCATCTTCATTGGCTTTGCGCTCGCTATGGCTGGCGAACCGCGGGTCATCGACCAGGCCGGGCTGCCTGATCACCCTGCAGAAAGCCTGCCACTGATCTTCGCCCTGCACCGCTAGCGCTAGCCAGGCATCGATAGCAGGCTCGGTCTCCGCACGCGCGGGATAGACGCCATGGGGGGCAAAGTTCGGGTTGCGGTTGGCGTTGCGCGGCGGTTGTTCACCGCTCGCTTTGTACGCCATCCAGGCCGCGCCGAGCAGCGACAGGACGCCGGACAGCTGCGTGAGGTGCAACTCCTGACCCCGCCCGTGGCGATCGCGTTGCCGTAGCGCGGCCATCAGCGTGCTGACCAACAGATGGGGAGAAGTAAAATCCGGATAGGCGATGCCGATACCCCGTGGGCGTTCGTCTGGAAAGCCGGTCAGCATGTTGAAGCCCGAAGCCGCCATCAGAATGTTGCCCATGCTGGGGCGGCTCGCCCAGGGCCCCGCGCGATGCGCACCGGGCAGGTTGAGCAGGATGATGTCCGGTTTGATGCCCTTGAGCACTTCATAGCCAAGGCCCATCCGCTCCATCGCCCCCGGACGAAAATTGTTCACCACAATGTCGGCGGTGGCGATCAGTTCTTTGATCAGCGCCATTCCGGCGGCGGTGCCGAGGTCGATGGCAAGCGACTTCTTACCCGCGTTTACCACGTTGTAGAGTCCACCCATGTCCGCATCCGGTTTGCCATCCGGGCCGATCTGGCTGCGCATGGAATCGGGCTTGGTCGCCGACTCCACGCGGATCACTTCCGCACCAAAACTTGCGAGTATCCGGGTGCCGATGGGCGCGGCCAGGACCCATCCAAAATCCACCACCCGCAACCCGGCCAGGGCCCGCTCTGGGTGCTGCGCGCGGTCGGGTTGTGGTTGCGGCTCGGGCAGCATCGGCAGACCTTCAAGCAGGTGCTGGTGTTCGCCCAGCAGCGGCGCGCGGTCGAAGTCCACGCCGTCCGCCATCGCGTCGACCGGCGAGCGCACCAGGCCGAGTTCAACGGCAAGCTCCGGGTGGACCAAGTGCAGGAACTGATCGTTGACACGGTACTGTTCGGCCTGTTCCAGATCCGGGAAGTCCAACACCGGCAGGCAGATGATGTCTGCACCCAAGGCACCGTCGACAAACTCGTCGCGGGTGAGGGCCGCGGCGAGCTTCAGCGTGGTCTCGGAGACCGGGTTACCCTCCCGCGGTGAATCGAGGCGGGCGTAATGCCAGTCTTCCTGGGTCATACCGTGGTCGATACCCACGGCCTCCGCCCAACCCAGGAAACTGTCGAAGCGATCCGGACGCACCAACAGGCTCACGTACTTGCCGTCTTTACAGGCCATCGCGGCGGAAAGACCCGGCCGTCTGGGGATGCGCTGATGCCACTGCCACTGGCCGGGACTGGCGGTCTGCATCACGGCGAGAGCGGTCGCCTCCTGCATCGACAGGTCGATGTGGACACCCACGCCGCGATTGTCGCCAAAGTCGCGTTGCTGCAGCGCCATGGTGATGGCGGAGGCAGCGGCCAGACCGGTCATCGTATACGACGGGTCCGCGCCTCCCTGGATGGGCGTACCCTGTGGCGAGCCGGATACTTGTATCAATCCGCCGGCCGCCCCGGCGACCAGATCGTTGGCCAAACGGTCACGCCACGGGGTATCCAGCCCGAAGGGTGTGACCGAGCATTGGATGAGACCTGGCTGTAAGGCGCGCAAGTGCTCATAGTCGAGGGGCGCTGGTAGACGCCGGGAAGTCAGTAACACGTCAGCGGACGCGACAAGGCGTTCCATCTGGGTGCGCCCCGCCGCGTCCGCTAATTCCAGGACCACCGAAGACTTGTTGATGTTGAAATAGAGATGACCAAAACCCCGCTCGACCCCGGGCACGTCATCGAGGAACGGGGCTTCGTGACGCAGGGTCTGCCCACCCGGTGGCTCGACCATGATGACCTCAGCCCCCAAATCGGCCAGGATCCGCCCGGCCAGGGTCGCACACCGATCAACATACTCGATCACGCGTATCCCGCGCAGCGCATCACTCATGCCAGCGGTACCGTCACCCGGGCCACCATGGCGGCGGCGCCGTCGGCCAGATCGACCTGCAGATCGAAAGTCACCAGGCGATCGTCTTTTGCCGCCACAGTGACCCGCGGCAACACGTCCGTATCGGCATACACCGGGGCCTTCCAGCGCACGTCGAAGTTGGCGCCATGGAACAGAGCATCGCGGCCACACACGACGAAGATCGGTTCCAGTGCAAATGACAAAACGTGGGAACCCCCGGCGATCGGTCGGCTCAAGCCGGCTTTACGCGCGAGTTCCGGATCCGAGTGGATGGGATTGTCCGGCCGCTTCGTATCCCGTGCGGCCATCATCGCCAGGCTGACCCTGACCGTCTCCCCACCCAGGCGCTCGCCGGGCGTAAGTTGCAGGAGCGCTGCCCGACAGGGATTGTGTGCCGCCACGCTCCAGTCCGGTGCCGGGGCTTCGATCTCGTCCACCGGTTGACCTTCCACGCCGTCGGCCAAACCGTCTTCCACCTCATAAGCGAGGAGCCCGGTCGTCAGATTGCTCGCGCTCAACTCTCCCGCCGCATTACGGGTGACGGCAGCGGTGGTGCCGTAGCGACGGCCTTTGTGCACGTGGCGGCCGAGCGACGTGCCATCGACGGTAAACACCTCGTCGCGAGCCAACGGGCGCGAAATGGTGAACCGCTCGCGCACCCACACCCCGCCGGCGACACCCCCGCCGCCACCTGGAATTTTTTGCCTGTCGGTATCCCGCGGTTGTTGGGCCAGGATGAACAGCGTCAGTCCCGTCATCATGTCCGGCGGAACCAAATCGTCCTGCGCGAAGAGGACGGTCTGTGGCCCGTACGCACCCATCCCTTGCGCCGCACCCGCGAGCTTGTCTGCGCGCATGGGTCCGCTGACCCGGGTCAGCGCGCGTGGCCAGGATTCCGCCATCTTTCCCTCCTCTGGTTTGAACCGATTGTTCATTTTATACGGCCGCATGGCAAAGTGTGGGACGCATGGTCATCTCGCGATGCGCAGCAACCCGACCGATCGGCAGGTCTGGCGAGTTGCCGCCGCGACCTTCGTTCTCAATATAGCGCAACACCCTCGCCGGGCGAAGGTCTCGAACACCACCTCAAAAGCCACGCTTTATTCGTCACGCGCTCCTGTTGCAGAATGCACGTCAACCATGACATGAGCAGGACTGACGTGATCGACGACTACGAGGATCGGCACCACCCGTTTGCGGGCTGTTTCAACTTCCGGGATATCGGTGGCTATACCAACGCCGATGGCGCCCGCGTGCGCTGGGGGCGCTACTTTCGTACCGGGCGCCAGGATCGGGTCAACAGCACCGATCTGGAGGGGCTCAAGAAACTCGGCATCAAGACGCAGATCGATCTGCGCAAGGGTGATGAGGTCGCCGACCAAGGCCGCGGGCCGTTGCCGGACCTCGGCGCGCAGTACGTCCACCTGCCGGTTATCCCGGACGGACGCGCAAACGAACTCAACCGTCTGGTCGGCGACGTCGGTATCTCCGGCAAGCGTTATTTCGGTTATCTGTCCTTCGGCCCGCAGACCTGGCTGGATATGTTCGACATCTTTGCCGACGCCGACCGTCATCCCATTGTCCTGCACTGCACCGCGGGCAAGGACCGCACCGGCGTGTCCACCGCCTTTCTGTTGACCGTGCTCGGCATGGACCGCGCGCTGATCGAAGCGGACTACCTGCTGACCAACGTCGATGTGCCGCGGCAGGCAGATTTTATCGAAGCGACGACCGGCTTCCCCGAGGGCATGAATCGCGACGCCATGATGGCGGCTGCGGGGGTGCCGGAGACGGCCATGGTGGACTTTCTCGATCTGCTGGAGGCAGAACACGGTGGCGCAATGGCCTACCTACAGGGCATTGGCATCACCACGGCTACCATAGACAAAGTGCGCGCCGCTTTTCTGGAATAACGTTCGGGAGCGGAAGGATAGTAGATGCAAACCCTCGCGGAACTCATGCAGATTCTCCCCCAACAAGGGCGGGTCTGCTGGATCGGGCTGCGCCCGGACAAAGGTGCCCCGGTGAAGCGCGTGGCGACGGTTGACGTCAGCCTCGAGCAAGGCCTGGTCGGCGATCGTTATGCCAAGACCGGCGGCAACCGGCAGGTTACCCTGATCCAGGAAGAACACCTTACCGCGCTCGCATCGATGCTCAAGCGGCCCGACCTGGGGCCTGAGATCCTGCGTCGCAATATCGTGGTATCCGGCATCAACCTGCTGGCGCTCAAAGACAAACAATTCAGGATCGGCGCAGTCTTGCTGGAATACACCGCCCCCTGCCACCCCTGCTCGAAGATGGAGACCATCCTCGGCCCGGGCGGCTACAACGCCATGCGCGGTCACGGCGGTATCTGCGCGAAGGTGATCAGCGCCGGCAGGATAAGTACCGACGATCCGGTGAGGATGGTCCTCGCGGGCTAGCCCACCGCCTCGCTGGCCCGACGTTCTTCCAAGGCGGCCAGAATCTCCGCGTGCCGCACCCGAGACAGGCCATATTGGGAAAAGAAGTACACCGCCGGAATCAGCCCCAACGCCAGGAATGGCCCGCCGACCATGGATAGCCAGAACAGGCTGTCCGGCGGCACGTCCGCTGCAGTCTTGATGTGGTCGCCACGAGGCCAGCTGATCACGTCCAGCACGATGCCGCTGACCGCTGGCCCCATACCCCCGGTCACCTTGATAACAAACGCATACGCGCCGAAGAACACCCCCTCGGAGCGTTTGCCGGTTTGCAGATCGTGTTCGTCCGCCACGTCAGCCAGCATCGCGCCGACCGCAACGATCAGTTGGCTGACCACCAGGCCGGCCAGGAACTGGGCGACGATCAGGGCGATGATACAAGCGGGGGTGCCCAGTTCCGGAAACAGGCCCAGGTGATACAACACCACCGGTCCGCCGTAGAAGATGGTCCAGCCCACACCGCCCCAGATGAGCGCCTGCTTCTTTTCGATCAACCGCGCGATCAACGGCGCCAGGGTGTAGCCGACCATTGCCGCGAACGGCCCCACCGCCAGCACGCCGAGCATGTACAGCGGTTCGACCTGCCAGAAGAACGTATTGAGATAGAGCGCCAGGCTTGTGCCGATGCCGATCGGCACCGAGATGACGATAAAGCCATAGACGATGATGCGGAACGAGCGATTACTCATCGCATCCTTGAGATCCGTCAACAGTGCCTGCAAACCACCACCCTGAGTGCCCGCGACCGGCAGGGCCGCAGAGGCCTTATGCGTACCGAACGCCAGCACGAGCACCGAGACGGACATGATGGCCGCCAGGATCAAGGTGAAATCCGGATAGGCCGCGCGGTTGAGCTGGCCATTGGGAAACTCTTCGGTGGCTACAAAAAAAACCCCGAAACCTAGGGTGTAAACGATCAGGTATCCCACCGCTCCGAATGCGTTGCGGTAGGCGACCAGCGCGGTGCGTTCCTGGTAGTCGTTGGAAAGCTCGGCACCCATGGCGAGATGCGGCACATGATAGAGGGTGAGCATAATGCGCAGCCCCACCGCCACCACGAGAAACCAGACAAACAACCCAAGTTCGGTTTCCGGCCAGGGGTTGAACAGCAGAAAATAGCCGAGCCCTAAGGGCAGCGCCGAGGCGTAGATGAACGGCAGACGTCGACCCCAACGCGAGCGCCAGGAATCCGAGATCGAGCCGACCATCGGATCGCTGACCGCATCCACCGCCATAGCCACAAACAAGGCGATGGAACAAAGGGTGCCGGGCAAGCCGAGCACCTGGTTGTAGAAGAACAGCAGGAACAGGCCGAAGGAGGAGGTCTTGATGCCCTCGGCGACATTACCAAAACTGTAAGCAAACTTAGTCCCGGCGCTTAAGGCCACCGCTACACACCCACCCGGGCGACCATGGCGATCCGGCCGCTGTCCACTGCGTTGTACTGCACCTTATCTCTCGCTCCACGTTGTATTGGTTATCAGTGCCCTTCCGGCTTTTGTCAGTGCCCTTTGGGCTCTTGTCAGTGTCCTTCAGGTTTTTGCATCAATTCCACCAGCACCCCACCCATGTCTTTCGGATGCACAAAGATGATCGGCACCCCGTGCGCGCCCATGCGCGGCTCCCCGGTGCCGAGGACGCGCGCGCCTTTGGCCTGCATCTCATCCCGCGCGGCGATGATGTCATCCACCTCAAAACAGATATGGTGCTGGCCGCCCTGGGGATTTTGCGCCAGGAAGTTATGGATCGGGCTGTCTTCACCATAGGGTTCGATCAGCTCGATCTGGGCGTTCGGCAGGTCGACAAAACACACCCACACACCCTGCTCTTGCATGGCAAATTTCTCGTGGATGCGGGTTGCACCCAGCACATCTCGATACAGCTTGACGCTGTCCTGGATCGACGGGGTCGCGACGCCCACATGGTTCAGGTTACCGATCATCATCGTCTCCGCAAAAGTGCTCCAATGTACCCAATATCCCCTGGGAGTGCACCGCCCGCAAAGACGAGCACGCACTGGTTGAACAATCGGGCTGTGACGCTGACAATGCACGGTGAGGAAGGGTTCGCGTATCTGTATCGTCCGTTGTGCACAGCGCCGCGCAGATGGGTAAATCCGCACACTACATCTGAGCAACGGAGGTTGTCATGAGCATCATCCCCGCCGAATTTGATCCGCAAGTGATCGCCGCCAATTCTGATGCATCCCAGCAGATGTATCGGGAGGAAGTCACCTCCAACGAACCCATGGCCTCGGTGTTGAAGAACAATCCCGAGATTTACTTCGTTCCGCCCAAGCGCAGCAGCGAATGGGGTAACTGGGAGTTCAAATCGGGCGCATACTACGACACGACCACGGGCGCCAAACACCCGGCCTGGGCGGACGTCGATCTGCCGCAACCGAGCAAAGACCTGGCGCGCCTGCGCCACGACATGCTGCGCTGGGGGTATTGCAAGATCGAAGACGCGCTTTCCCCCGCGCAGGTGGCCAGACTGCGCGAGCGGGTGCTCGCCCAAGCCGAAGGCGAACACATGGCCGGGATCGCACAGAAAACCCCCAGCGGTCAGAACATCAACTGTTGCATCAACAAAGGCCGCTGCTTTGAGCTGTTTATCGAGCACCACCCAGACGCTGTGCAGGGTGGCCCCTTGGTGGAGCAACTTGTCACGGAAGCGCTGGGTGCGGGGTGGATCTGCACGTCGCTGATCGCCGCCATCTCGCTCAAGGGAGGCGTACCCCAGGCCCTGCATCAAGACCAGAGCAATAACCCCGGATCGTTGAGCCCGATGTCGGTGAACGTCCTGACCGCGGTGAGCGATGTCGATGAGCGCAACGGCGGCACGCTGCTGATCCCGGGCAGCCATCTGGTGCTGTCCCAGGCGGTGCGCGACAACCAGCCGGTGGGCAAGCTGCCACCCGCGATCAACCTCGATGCCAAGGCGGGCACGATGGTCATCACCGACGGTCGCCTGCTGCACGGCACCGGCATCAACCACACCGACGAAGCGCGCATCGTCATGCTCAACGGGATGCAGAAACCGTGGATGCGCCAACAGGAAAACTGGATGCTGTCGGTGCGCCCCGAAGTGTTGCAGAGGGCGAGCCCCAAGCTGCTGCATCGCATGGGCTATCAGGCGACCACGGGCACCCAGACCAACGAAGGCCATGGGTTCGGGGCCAAGGGTGAACCCGGCGAGGCCGCTGGCGCCACGGTCGGCTTTCGTCTCGCGGCCGATGCCGGCAACTACGTGCGTGTAGGAGAACTCGGCCCCGACTCTAGCCCGGATGCGTTGAACGCACCCTATACCTTGCGTGAGGTCGTGGGTGCCGCCCGCGCCGGAGGACGCAGCGCGCCGGTGGGCATACCGGGCCTCAAGGTATCCCAGGACAACTAGTGTAGCGGCGGACAGAATATGCGTCTGGTCCGCTCACTGTCATCGAGCCGTCCACGAACCTGCTGCGCGCAATCTACGTGATCAACCACCGGTCCCAGCGAGCGCGGTGTCACACGCTACCTGCGCTTGTAAGGCGGCGAGCGAGCAGCGCCTGACCTTTGATCGAACGCGAACGAAGGTTGAACGCGACCAAAGGTCGAACGCGACCAAAGGTCGAACGCGACCAAAGGTCGCGACTATACCTACCCCCACCGACCCTCTAACATGCCTACCCCGATCACGACACAACCGCGAAGTCAGTGGAATTGCGCAAAATCGATTTTTCGTCCGCACCGCCCGAGGAGTTGGGCGCCGCCCTTGACGAAGCCTTTCGCAGCAGCGGGTTTGCCGCGCTGACCGGCCTGCCCGTCCCCGGCGCGCTCGTCCAGGACGCTTATCATGCCAGTCGCGCGTTTTTCGACCAGGACGCGGCCTACAAACAACGGTTCCGCTATCGCTCGTCGAGCGAAAATTTCGGCTACCAGGGCATGCGAGAAGAAAATCTCGACCCGGGCGCGCCAGCGGACCTGAAAGAAACCTTCACCATGCGCAACGTCTCCCTCGCACCGCTCGGACCCGAGCGGTGGCCGACACCCGAATATCGGGCGCTCATGGTCCGCTTTTACGAGGCGATGTTCGATGCAGGCCTCACCATCGCCCGGATCCTTGCCCACGCGCTCAATGTCGAGGTCGAGACTTTCGCCCGGCAGCACAGCGGCGAGAATGTCACGCTGCGCCTGCTCCTGTACCCCTCTTGCGACCCAGGCCTGCCTGAGGTTCAACAACTCGGCGCCGGGGCGCACACCGACTACGGTTTGTTGACGCTCTTGTTACAAGACGACGTGGGCGGCCTGCAGATACGCGATCGACAAGGCACGTGGCGCGATGTACCCCCCGACCCGGAAACCGTGCTCATCAATTGTGGCGATATGCTCGAGCGCTGGAGCAATGGGCGCTACTTGTCCACCGAACATCGGGTGAAGGTCAACACCAGCGGCAGGTCACGCATGTCCATCGCGATGTTCATGGACCCGGACAGCACAACCGAGATCACAGCGTTACCCAGTTGTGTAAGCGCGGACAACCCGGCCCGCTACCCGCCGATCACCGCCGGCGCGCACCTGGCAGAGAAACTGAACGCCAGTCATAAGGACCGGTACCACCAACAGTCATGACTCAGACCATTCGCCTGCGCTCCGTACTGTTGCAGTACCTGGGACTCGCCATCGCCGGCAGCGCCGCCTACACCCTGTCGACACTGTTCAGCGCGATGAAACCCGTGCTGCTGACCCGCTACGTGGAACAACTTGCCCATGCGGAAGCGGTCGCCGGGCTGATCGTCGCTCTGCCCTTCGCTGGGATAGCTTGTGCCGGTTTGTTACAGGCGATACATCAGCGGCTCACCTATCGACAGATCAGCGTCAGCTTTGGCGCTCTGCTCGTCCTGCTCGAGGGAGTCAGCATGCTCACCTATGAGCATCTATGGCTGATCATGCCGGTGCAGTTTACGACCGGCATCTGCGTCGGGTTGCTGATGGGGGCCACCTCGCGGTTGATCGCCACCACCGACGCGGCGGAACGGCTGTTCGGCTTTGTCGACATGATGGCAGTGCTGCTCATGTCGGCGATGGTCTATGGAGTAGGGGTGGCGGTGGAACTCCACGGGCTGATGGGCGGCTATGGTTTCGCAACGCTGCTGTCACTGCTTTACGTCAGCGCACTTGTGAGCCTGAGCCCGAACGGGCACACGGGATACCCGGGAAACCGGTTGAGTACCGCGACCTTGCGGATCAGCTGGCGACCCGTCCTGACCATCGCCATGGGCGTCTTATTTGTCACGTTCAGCGGGTTGGGATTTGCGTTCATGTTCTCGATGGCCGCTGATCTGGGCATGGGTTATGACGTCGCCGGCACCCGCATCGGTATCCTACTGTTCGTCTCTGGTTTCGCCTGTCACGTGGGCGGCGCCACCGCGGCGCGCTTCGGTCACAAGCTACCGCTGACCGGTGCGTTTATTTGTTGTGCCCTGGGGTGGTACCTCGCCGTGCATGCCACCTCCCAGAGCATGTATCTCGCAGCGCTGGTCCCGGCGATCTTCTCCCTGCAGTTCAGTTTTCCGATCCTGCTGGCGCTGTGTGGCGCGCTGGACGATGACGGCAGATGGGCGACGATCGGCACACCCCTGTTGACCAGCGGCTTCGCCTGGGCGGCCATCGCAGCCGGATTGATCTACACCCAGTGGGGTAGCGCTGGCATCGCCTGGGGTACAATCGCGGGGATGGGCGTGTGCGGCGCACTATTGTGGTGGATCCGACCTCGCGCTGTCGCTAACGGGGCCTGATACATCCCATCGAGCGGGGCCAGGTTAGGGTCGCGTCGATCGTTCGCCGCTCAACGTCATGCCTTGGAGCTCCCCGGCATCGCGCCAGGTTTTTAACAATGCGTTGAATGCATTGATCCCCGGCGCGTACGGCGAGTTCTGCATATTCACGTCGCTCTTACCATCGATCGCACCCTCGCGGTTGTAGTAGCCTGGCGTACAGTCGGCCAAAAATGCGGTTGCGCCCATCCCGGCCAGACTGATGATCTGCTGCACCCATTCCTCCTCAGCCTCGGCGGTCACCTCCGCCGCAGCTTTCCCGCGCTTGGCAACTTCGTCGATGATGTACGCCACGTGCACCGCCTGGTCATCGAACATAGACGTCATGTTCGGCGACAGGCCATTCTGATTTATGCCGATCGTGAACCAGTTGGGAAAGCCATGGGCCGACAGGCCGTGCAGCGTGCGAAAACCCCGATCCCAGTGCGCCTGCAGCGACAGGCCGTCACGGCCAATGGTGTCGAAGTCCACCCGTCGATGGGCGGCGGTGGTGATCTCGAAACCCGTGGCGTAGATGATGCAATCCACCGCAAACGTCTCGCCATTGGCGGTCACACCCTCGGGGGTGATCGCCTCCACCCCTTTGGCCGCCGATACATCGACCAGGTGCACGTTGTCGCGGCTGAAGGTGGCCAGGTACTCGTCGTTGAAAGTCGGGCGTTTGCAGAACTGTCGATACCACGGCTTCAAAGCCTCTGCGGCTTGCGATTTGGTGACCTCCTCATCCACCCGCGCGCGAATCTCATTCATCTTCTGAAAATCTGCGATCTCCGAACGCAGCATGACCTCCGCCATGTCGAGATTGCCGTCGTCGCTCCTGCGGTTCATCAGCGAGATGCCTATGCGTCGGGCGATGTCCGTCCAGCCATCGGCGACCAGATCTTCGGTTAGATTCTGCCCCAGCAGCACCGCGGCAAAGTTCTCGCGCCGCGCACGCTGCCAGCCGGGTTCCTGGGCGTTATACCAGTCTTCGTCCGTAGGTGCGTTACCGCGCAGATCGACCGACGAAGGCGTGCGCTGGAAGACATAGAGTTCTTTCGCATGAGCGCCAAGGAAGGGCACAGCCTGGATGGCCGTAGCGCCAGTACCGATCACGGCTACCCGCTTATCGGCCAACTTGTGCAGATTGCCGTTGTGATCACCCCCCGTGTAGTCATAGTCCCATCGCGAGGTGTGGAAGGTGTGCCCGGCGAAGCTGGTAATCCCGGGAATGCCCGGCAGCTTCGGACGATTGGCCGGGCCGGTCGCCTGAATGAGAAAGCGAGCTTTGATCTGATCGTGTTTCTGGGTGGCGATCTGCCAGACCTGCTCTTCTTCGAGCCAGCGCACCTCGGACACGCGGGTCTGCAACAATGCCTTGTCATACAGATTGAAATGTTGCCCCACGCGCCGGGTATGCTCATAGATCTCCGGTGCATAGGAGTACTTCTCCTTGGGCATGTAACCGATCTCTTCGAGCAGCGGCAGATAGCAGTAGGATTCGATGTCACACTGCGCACCGGGATAACGATTCCAGTACCAGGTGCCACCGAAGTCACCCCCCGCCTCGATGACCCGAAAGTCCTCGACGCCGCGTTCCTGCAACCGCGCGGCTGCCATCAATCCACTGAAACCGCCGCCGATGATCGCCACTTCGATCTGCAGATCGACCGGGTCGCGCTCGTCTGCCTCGGCGTAGGGATCGTCATCCGCATAGTGCGCAAATTCATCCGCCATCTCGATGTACTGCGCCTCACCGTCGGCGCGCAAACGCTTGTCACGCTCCGCCCGGTACTTGGCCCGCAGCTCCTCCGGATCAAAGTCCAAGTCGGGAAACATGTTATGTAAACGATCCGCTTCGCTCATGATCTTCTCCTCTCCGCCGCTTGGGCGGCGCGTTGACCAACTCGTCGACCGAGCCTTTTAGGCGCGCACGGCTTGTCTATTTGCGCCCTGGTTATCGCAGGTCGCGCAACCCGGGTCATCGAAACCGAAGGCCGTAAGCCGCGCATCTGCATGCAACGCTTACGACTTGACCTGGGCAATGCCGGTCTTGATGCCATCGCTGGCCCACCCTGCCCAGGGCAGGGTAAAGAAGCGATAACCTTTTTCGATCAGCTGCGCGGGGGCGATTCCCGGCGGCACAAAAAACACCCCGGGCACGACGTCTGCGGCCTTGCAGGCCGCGGCGATCGTATCGAGGGCATCGTGATACTTGGGGTTCTCGTAGTCGAGCGGCACATCGAGATTGATCGACAGGTCCGACGGTCCGATCAGCAGCACGTCAATTCCCGGCACGCTGAGAATATCGGTGAGATTGTCCATCGCCTCAACCGTTTCGATCATTGGGATGATCAGCAGCTGTTCGTTTACGGCGTCCATGTAGTCACGATAGCTATCGTACTCACCCCATTCGCCGCGCACGCCCGCAGAACTACGTTCGCCCTCGAACGGGTATTTACACCACTTGATCATGTCGAGCATCTGCGCCTTGGTATTCACCATCGGGACGATCACACCCTTGGCACCGGCGTCCAGCGCATAGCAAATCTGATCCGGACGCAGATCTCCCACCCGCACGATCGGGATCGCCTCGCGACGTCGCATGGCGGCGAGCGGCGCGCCCAGTTGCTTCAGTTCGTCCGGTGAATGCTGGGTATCGAACAATAGAAAATCGAAACCCGAATTCGCCAGAAACCGTACCTCGCTGCCGACCCCGGCGGTGGTGCCCACGACCACTTCACCCGCACGCAGTAGATCTTTGACTCTGTTCATTGGCTATATCTCCCCTTTTCAGCCGTCTGATTATCCCGTGTACGCCTGCAGATCTCGCCTGCCGACCACGCGCTGCCGAGTCTCTGCATCAACTCGAGCGTCTCCCACAAGTACGATATTACCTTCGCAGCCATCGCGCCAGCGCCTAGCTGGCGAGCAGCGCCGCGGCAAAACTGGCGGCGACCGGCGAGAGTTGGTGCCCTTTGCGCCGGGCCAGCGCCAGGC
>JBCCHL010000033.1:0-29217 GCA_039028775.1 Pseudomonadota bacterium
CGAATATTTAGTCATCGGCAAAGGTCTAATAGGGAGCGCCGCTGCAAAATACCTTAGCAAGTATGGAGCAGATGTGGCCATCTTAGGCCCGGATGAGCCAGGAGATAATCTGTCGAGCGAATCGGTGTTTGCCATGCGGGCCCGGGCCAACAACAATGGTTCCAATCCCTCTTGGCAGAGTTACGAAAAGCTACGCACCGTGATCGAGAAGAAGATGTTCTCGAACACCGAGGACCTGCTGCCCGTGATCTCGTTCAGTGCTAAGGCCAACAGCGACGACCAGCAGAAGCACGACGATTTCGTCGCCCGCATGGTCGGTCGTGGCTATACGGAGAAGCAGGTGCGTTTGCTGTCGGAATGGTACATGCGCGTACGTAAGTCCCAGTAACAAAAACCCAATGTCCTAGATCCTCAATAAACGAGACACGACATCATGTGCAAACGCTCTCTCCCTCTCGTGGTCGCGAAGTGCAAGCTCTGATGTCGTACGTCATCGACAGGCGCGAGAACGCCAAGCACAAGAACATGGTCAACCGCCGGCGGTTTATGGAGCGCTATAAGCGCCACATCCGCGAGGCGGTCGATTCCGCGGTAGGGCGTCGCAGCATTCGAGACATGGCCCATGGGGAAGAAGTTGTTATCCCTGCGGGCGATGTATCCGAACCTCAGTTCAGTCACGGCGGCGGCGGGGAGCGCACGGTCGTGCATCCCGGGAACCGCCGCTTTACCGCTGGTGACAGAGTCGCCCGCCCCCAGGGAGGTGGTGGTGGCGCCGGCGAAGGTGATGCTTCGGATCAGGGTGAGGGTGAGGACGAGTTCGTCTTTCAGCTCACGCGCGACGAGTTCATGGACGTTCTGTTCGAAGGGCTGGAGCTTCCCAATCTGACCAAACGCCAGCTCAAGGGCAACTGCACCTCGCGCCTGGAACACGCCGGTTTCAGCACCGATGGTGTGCCGGCGAAGCTGTCGATATCGCGCACCATGAAAGCCTCACGCATGCGCCGTATCGCGTTGAACGGCAAACGTCGTCGGGAGTTGAAGGCACTGGAGGTGCAGCTCGATGCACTCGCGCCACAGGAAGATGAACTGGGGCGGCGACGTCTGCAGACGCGCATCGACGAACTGCGCTCCGGAATCCGCAAGGTGGGATTCTTAGACGATACGGATCTGCGCTATAACCTGCATATTCAGAAGCCGCAGCCCACCTCCCAGGCGGTCATGTTTTGCCTGATGGACGTCTCGGGGTCGATGGATCAGAGCGTCAAGGACATGGCCAAGCGCTTCTATCTACTGCTGTATTTGTTTTTGGAGCGTCACTATGAGCGCACCGAAATCGTCTTCATACGCCACCATACGATCGCCAAAGAGGTGGACGAACGCGAGTTCTTCTACTCGCGCGAAACCGGTGGCACCGTGGTTTCCAGCGCCTTGAAAATGATGCGCGACATCGTGGCGGAACGGTATGCGCCTGACGAGTGGAACATCTACGCCGCGCAGGCTTCGGATGGCGATAACTGGAACGATGACTCGCCGCTGTGCAGCAAATTACTCGCCGAGGATATCTTGCCGCTGGTGCAATACTTCGCGTATGTGGAGATCACCCAACGCGACCATCAGGCACTGTGGCGCGAGTATGCGGCGCTTGAAGGGCGCTTTCCTGAATCCTTTGCGCAAGAGCACATCCGGTCTGGTGACGACATCTTTCCGGTGTTTCGCAGCTTGTTCTCGCGCCGCGATGTGGGAGCCGCCTGATGTCAGCGCAACCGCGAGACTATATCAGCGACGGCAACGACTGGACCTTTGAACTTATCGAGCAGTATGCGCACGAGATCGGCCGGGTCGCTGAAGAGTTCGGGCTCGATACCTATCCCAACCAGATAGAGGTCATCCGCAGCGAACAGATGCTGGATGCCTACGCTTCCATCGGCATGCCCATAGGCTACAACCATTGGTCGTTCGGGAAACGCTTTGTCTCGCTCGAACAGAACTATCAGCGCGGCTATATGGGGCTGGCGTACGAGATCGTGATCAACTCCGATCCCTGCATCGCCTATCTGATGGAAGAAAATTCGCTGACGATGCAGGCTCTGGTGATCGCCCACGCTTGCTACGGGCACAATTCCTTCTTCAAAGGCAACTACCTGTTCCGTACGTGGACGGATGCCAGCTCCATCATCGACTACCTGGTGTTCGCCAAGAACTACATCAGCGGCTGCGAAGAGCGTTATGGACTGCAGCAGGTCGAACGGACCCTGGATTCTTGTCATGCGCTCATGCACTACGGTGTCGATCGCTACCAGCGTCCTTCACCGGTGAGTGCGGAGACGGAGAAACGTCTGCAGGAAGAACGTGCCGAGTATGTGCAGCGCAACGTGAACGATCTGTGGCGGACTTTGCCGAACAGCGCGCCCAGCGGCACCGTGGAGGAGGTGCGCTTCCCCCAGGAACCGCAGGAGAATCTGCTCTATTTCATCGAGAAAAACGCGCCCCTGCTCGAACCCTGGCAGCGCGAACTGGTCCGCATCGTGCGCAAGATCGCCCAGTACTTCTATCCCCAGCGCCAGACCCAGGTCATGAATGAGGGTTGGGCGTCGTTCTGGCACTACACCTTGCTCAACGAGTTGTATGCCCGGGGACGGGTGACCGACGGTTTTATGCTGGAGTTCTTGAGTTCGCATACCTCGGTGCTCACCCAATTGCCCTACGATCACCCCGGCTATAACGGCATCAATCCGTACGCCCTGGGTTTTGCGATGTTCACTGATATCCGCCGTATCTGTGAAGCGCCCACCGACGAGGATCGTCGCTGGTTCCCGGATTTTGCCGGCGGTGACTGGCACAGCGTCCTCGATTGGGCGATGCGCAATTTCAAAGACGAGAGTTTTGTCCTGCAATTCCTCTCCCCTAAGGTCATGCGGGATTTGAAACTGTTCAGCGTCCTCGACGATGATCGCCAGGAGAAGATTCTGATCGAGGCCATCCACGACGAGGACGGGTACAGACAAGTTCGCCAACGGCTCGCCAGCCAGTACAACATCGGCGACAACGAACCCAACATCCAGGTTGAGCGCGTCGACCTCGAAGGTGATCGCTCGCTGACCCTCACCCACACCCAGTTCGGCCGTCGTCCGTTGGCGGATGACACCCCGGAGGTGCTGCGCCACCTCTATCGCCTATGGGGCTTCCCGGTCCACCTGAACTCGGTGCGAGATGGCAAGGTCGAATCTACCGCCTCCATGCCGCAATCGCCGGAGCCGGTCGCGCGCACAGATCCTTTCGAATACGTCCTGCCCTAGCCGCTTCGTCTTGCCAGGCACGCTTGGCTTATCAACAATGATGCTCCAGCCAAGCCTGCCCACCTATCGAGGTGTGTAGGCGTGAAGCGACTGTGCGAGGATGATCGGCGTGGAACATCGACACTCCCAACTCGAGACCTATCTGGTCGGCGGCGCCGTGCGCGACGCCTTGTTGGGTCGTCCGGTCCACGATCGTGATTGGGTGGTGGTGGGCAGCTCCGCGCAGGCGCTGCTGGATCTGGGTTTTGCCCAGGTAGGGCGGGACTTTCCGGTGTTTCTGCATCCCGACAGCCATGAGGAATATGCGCTCGCGCGTACCGAACGCAAGCGCGGCACTGGCCATCAGGGGTTTGAGGTGTTTGCCGATCCGGGCGTCACCCTGGAAGAGGATCTGATCCGCCGGGATCTGACGATCAATGCCATGGCGCAGACGCCGGAGGGTTTCCTGGTGGATCCGTTTGGCGGTCATGACGATCTGCGCGCCGGGCTGTTGCGACACGTATCCTCCGCCTTTGCGGAGGACCCTCTGCGCGTCTTGCGGGTCGCGCGCTTTGCGGCACAACTGCCGGGCTTTGCGCCGGCAACGGAGACATTGTTATTGATGCGTGAGATGTGTGCGGCGCAGGCATTGCGCGAACTCTCCGCCGAGCGGGTCTGGGCAGAAACACAAAAAGCGCTGGCCGCGGAGCAACCGCAACAGTTTTTCACCGTGCTCCAGGCCTGTGGCGGGCTGGACCCCTGGTTTGCGGAGTTGATCGATGTGCCGGTCACCGGCTTGCAGGGCGACGCGGATGCCCGACAGCGATTTGCGTGCCTGCCCCTTGACGAGGCGGCGTTGCTCGCCCTGGCCAAACGGTTGAAGGTCCCCACCCGCTATCAAGCCTTGGCGCTCGACCGGCGTCGCTTCGCGGCGGATCTGGCGGTATGGCGCGAATTACCCGCCCCTCGATTGCTCGAACTGCTGATTAGCATGCGTGCCTTGCAGGACAGCGAGCGGTTGGAGGATGTGCTGCACCTGCAGGACATCGATGTTGAACTGCTGTCCCTGGTACGCAAGCTGCGGGATGTGAAACTGACGGAGGATGTGCCCGCCGGCCCCGAGCACGGGCGCCACTTGCGACAAGCGCGCGAGGCGGCATTACAGGAGTGGCTGGACGGCTGAAGCGTACGCACGAGGGTCAAGCTTGTCTGGCGCCCTGTCCTCGGACCGTCTCGCTTATCGAGTGGCGCGCTGACGCTCGATTTCCACCCCTACCGCGGCCGCTGCGTCCAGCGCGATCGGTTTTGTCAGCTTGATTTGAACGCTTTGGATACGGCTGTCTTCCAGTAGTCGGGTCGCGAGCTGTTCGATCAGCGGCTCGATCAGGCGCGCGCGCGCGACCTGGACAAACTCGGTCACATCGGCAGCTACGGCGGCGTAGTCGATGGCGTCGTCGATCTCGCCGCTGCGCGCCGCGGGTGCGATATCCGTCCGCAGCTCGAGGTCCACGCACACCGGTTGTGGGGTGGTGCGTTCGTGGGGGTGGATGCCGATGACCGCGTCGAATCGCAGGCCGTCGATGATGATCACATCTTCGCTCATGAGGCAGCAGCCTCGCGCAGGGTGTTCAACGGCCAGCGCGGCAATGTCTCGATCGCAAGCCCGGTGCGCTCGCCCTGTGCCAGTCGTAAAGCCCCAGCATAGGCGATCATCGCGCCGTTGTCGGTGCACAGAGCCGGCGGCGCATAATGCACCTGGGCGGCCAAATCTTGAGCCAGACGGACGCGCAGTTTTTGGTTGGCGCTGACCCCGCCCGCCATCACCAGATGCCGCACGCCACTCTGTTCGATCGCCCTTCGGCATTTGATGAATAAGGTATCGACCACCGCCTCCTCGAAGGCGAGAGCGATGTCGGCCACGTCCTGGTCGCGCAAAGGGCTGTGGTTGGCCACCGTGTTCAGGGTGTAGGTCTTCAGGCCGCTGAAGCTGAAGTCGAGGCCGGGTCGGTCGGTCATCGGCCGCGGAAAGCGAAAGCGCCTGGGCTCACCCGCCTGGGCGGCCGCCGCGATCGCCGGACCGCCCGGATATCCCAGACCTAACATTTTTGCGGCCTTGTCAAAAGCCTCCCCAGCCGCGTCGTCCAGCGACTCGCCGAGGATTTGATATTCGCCCAGCCCGTTTACTTCGACCAGTTGGGTATGCCCGCCGGAGACCAGGAGGGCGAGAAACGGTGTGGAGGGGGTCTGCGCCTCGTCCGCCAGCAGCGGTGCCAGGAGGTGTGCTTCCATGTGGTGGACGGCGATGGCGGGAATTTGCAGCGACCAGGCCAGCGCCCGGCCGAAGGTAGCGCCGACCAGCAGGGCCCCCATCAGGCCGGGTCCTGCGGTGTAGGCCACAGCATCGATGTCCTTGAGCTCGAGTTGCGCATCGGCGAGGACCTTGCGGGTCAAGGGGGTGATTTTGCGAATATGATCGCGGGAGGCGAGTTCCGGCACCACGCCGCCGAAGCGCGCGTGCAGTTCGACCTGACTGTAGAGGACCTGGCTGACAAGGCCTGCCTGCGTATCGTAGATCGCAAGTCCGGTCTCATCGCAGGAGGTTTCAATGCCGAGTACTTTCATCGCGCTATACTACCCAATCTACCGGCGCTTGACGCGGTTTTGCAGGCGCGCGGCCCGCATTTTGCGGGGTATCGATCGTGTGTTGGCCGTTCGTTTGCTGCTTGCCCAGTACTTTGATTTGCGTGTAGAATTCGCGCCCGCAAAATATTTTCAGCTCACAAGGTTGGTATGCCTCACGTTAAAGTCAGAGAGAACGAATCCTTCGATGTCGCGCTGCGCCGCTTCAAGCGCACTTGCGAGAAAGCCGGGGTATTATCGGAAGTTCGACGCCGTGAGTTCTATGAGAAGCCAACCGCCGTGCGTAAGCGCAAGGCTGCAGCTGCCGTCAAGCGCCACATGAAGAAACTGCAGCGGGAAGCGCGCAAGTACGAGCGGCCCTACTAGACAAACCTCTGCAGCTTCGACACTGTGCAAGGATATAGCCAGGCGCGTGTGTCTGGCGGCACTGCTACATCTCCTCGCAGCATTTGCAGACCCACCGATCTGCGTGTAAAACGGCTGCGTTGAGCGCGGTGGGCAGTAAGCTCTGTTGCGACATGAATCTCCGCACGCTACCCGCCCTTGCAGAGCCCAGCGGTTGCGCTCTGGCGAAAACTTTTGGACAGTCAGCAACTAAGGAACGCCGGTGTCGACCCTTAAAGAAACGATCGCCCAAGCCACCAAGGACGCCATGAAATCCCGCGCCAAAGCGCGCCTGGGGGTTTTGCGGCTCATCAACGCAGAAATCAAACGCCTCGAAGTGGATGAACGGCGCGATCTCGAAGACGCGGACGTCCTGGATGTGCTCGGCAAGATGCGCAAGCAACGACAGGACGCTCAGCAACAGTTCGAGCAGGCAGAGCGCGTCGATCTTGCCCAACAGGAAGCCTTTGAGATCACAGTCGTGGAGGAATTCCTGCCCGCCCAGCTGGATGCGGATGCCATTGCTGCTTTGGTTGATGAGATCATCGCGGCCAGCGGCGCTACCGGTATGCAGGATATGGGCAAGGTCATGGGGCAACTCAAAGCGCAGGCGGGATCGCAGTTGGATATGGGTGAGGCCAGTGCCATTGTGAAAGCCAAGCTCGCCTGACCATGAAGATCTTTCCGGTCATCCTGGCGGGAGGTGTAGGATCACGCCTGTGGCCGGTTTCCCGAGCCTATTTCCCCAAACAATTTCACAATCTGTTGAGCGATAAATCGCTGCTGCAGGAAACACTGTTGCGCGGCGCTGCGGTCAGCGAGGTCGCGCCGATCATCGTCGCCAACGAAGAGCATCGTTTTCTAGTCGCGGAACAGTGTGCGCGGTTGGGCATCGTCTGGTCGCGGCTCATCCTCGAACCGGAAGGGCGCAGTAGCGCGCCCGGGCTTGCCGCTGCGGCCTACGCAGCGTTGGCCTTAGATCCTGATGCTATTCTTATGATGCTCGCATCGGATCACATGATCGATGATACCGAGGTGTTTGCAGAGGATGCCCAGCAAGCGGCGCAACTCGCCCGGGACGGCTTTCTGGTCACCTTCGGGATTCAGCCGACCGGACCGGAAACCGGTTACGGGTACATAGAAACGGATGGTACACGCGGTGCTCAGGCGGTGGTGAGCTTCACCGAAAAGCCGGCTCGTGATACGGCGCAGGGTTATGTCGACAGCGGGCGTTACTTGTGGAACAGCGGCATGTTTGTGATGTCCGCCCGAGTCTATATAGAAGAGTTGGAGAAGTTCGAACCGGACATCGCCGCAGCGGTGGCGAGCGGTATGGAGGACGCCGAGGCTGACATGGACTTCCTGCGCCCCTCCGCGGCCTTCTTGCAATCCCCATCTATCTCTGTCGACTACGCGGTGATGGAACGCACCGAGCGCGCCATGGTGTTGCCGGTCAGCTTCGGCTGGAGCGATGTGGGCTCATGGGCGGCTCTACATGATATATCCCCGAAAGATGCCGATGGGAACCTGTTGCGCGGTGATGTGTTGGCACTGGATACCAAGGACTCCGTTGTGCTCGCCAAACATCGCCTGGTCGGGGTGACCGGGCTTGATAACGCCGTGGTGGTGGAAACCGCAGATGCGGTGCTCGTCGCGGCAGCTGATCGCCTGGATGGAATTCGCGATCTGGTCCAGCGGATCGGTGCGGCGCAGCGGGATGAGCATCTGGTGCATCGCGAGGTCCGACGCCCATGGGGAAGCTATGAGGGGATCGGCGACGGCGACCGCTATCAGGTGAAGTGTATCAGCGTGCTTCCCGGTGCATCGCTGAGCCTGCAGATGCACCACCATCGCTCCGAACACTGGATCGTGGTGCGTGGCGCGGCGCGCATCACCTGCGGGGAAAAGGTGTTTACCCTAGGTGAAAACGAAAGTACCTATATTCCACGCGGCACCAAGCATCGGCTTGAGAACCCTGGCAAGATAGTGCTCAAGCTCATCGAAGTACAGGTCGGTTCCTATCTCGGTGAAGATGACATCGAGCGCTTCGATGATATCTATGGGCGGCAGGACAAGATCTGAGCCAGCTGCATCAACAAGGCTCCACTGTGAGTCCCGCTCGGGCGACGCGCCGGCGCGGCGCCGATCTTCCAGCGCTGCGCGCATCCGCACGTGCGATTTGCGCTTCTCGCCGTGCAGCGCCAAGATAGCGGTCCACTTGCAACTCGCTGCTCAAGATGGCAGGCCGGATACCGCAGAATTTTATCAACGATCTCGTCGCGCGCTTGGACATTGTTGATGTCGTCGAGTCGCGCATGACTTTAAAAAAGACCGGCAAGAACTACTCCGGTCTTTGCCCTTTCCACGATGAGAAAACCCCTTCCTTCTCGGTCAGCCCCGACAAACAGTTTTTTCATTGCTTTGGATGCCAGGAGAGCGGGACGGCGTTGTCGTTTGTGATGAAGTTTGATCGGCTGGATTTTGTCGAGGCTGTCGAAATGCTGGCCGCGCAGCTCGGGCTTGAGGTCCCGCGCGAGGGCGGACGCGGCCCCACCCGAGCGTCGGTGGACCCGGACATCTTTGCCGTGCTCGGACAGGCCGAACGCTTCTATCGTGCGCAATTGCGCGCCCATCCGGAGGCCATCGAATATCTCAAGTCGCGTGGGCTTTCCGGCGAAGTCGCCCGGGACTTCGGTATCGGTTTTGCACCGGACGCCTGGCAGGCCCTGAGCGAGGCCTACCCCCAGGTGACAACCAAACAGTGGCTCGATGCCGGGCTGATGATCAAGAACGATAAAGGTCGCACTTATGACCGTTTCCGCCAGCGGGTGATGTTTCCGATCCGCGATACCCGCGGCCGCGTCATCGCCTTCGGTGGCCGCTCATTGGGGCAGGAGGAAGGGCCGAAGTACCTAAACTCGCCCGAGACGGAGGTGTTCCACAAGGGCGCCGAATTGTATGGTCTCTACGAAGCACGCCAGGCATTGCGGCGCCTCGAAAGTCTGATCATCGTCGAAGGCTACATGGATGTGGTGGCGCTCGCCCAGCATGGTGTAGCGAACGTGGTGGCCACGCTGGGTACCGCCAGCGGGGAGGCCCACTTTCGCAAATTGTTCCGCTATGTGGATCGTGTGGTGTGTTGTTTTGATGGTGATCAGGCCGGCCGCAGTGCCGCCTGGAAAGCGCTCGAAAACGCGCTGGGTGTGCTGACCGAACACAAACAGATCAGCCTGGTGTTTCTGCCCGATGGCGAGGATCCGGACACCCTGGTACGCAAGATCGGCACGGTCGGCTTCCAAGCACAGATCGCGGCCGCGCGGCCCGGCTTGGAGTATTTCTTTACCCATCTCAGCCGCGGCCTTGACCTTGAGGCTCTCGACGATCGGGCTAAGCTTGCAGGCTTGGTGCGTCCCTATCTCGAACGGGTGCAGGCGGATGTGGTGCGCACCCTGCTGGAACAGCGCCTGGCGCAGCTCACCGGGCTGCAGACTCCGCCAACTCCCGCGGGCGGCGGATACCCCACCAGCGAATACCGGCCGCCGCCGTCGGCGCCGCAGCCACCCAGCCGGCGCGTCGATGCCGCCCATCAGAAGTTGCGTCAACGCCTGCTGCTCATGTTCCTGCAGCAGCCACAGAACTGGGCTGCGATCGAGTCCCGGCAACGCGCGGATACCCTCGCGAGCGCGGCGGAGTTGGGTGTGCTGGGCGAAGTGCTGCAGGTGATCGACGCCAATCCAGGGGCCGATACCGAAGCCTTGCTGGTCTATTGGTCGGACAGTGAGCACTACGAGCCTTTGCGCCGGGCTGCGTTGGCGCACCTGGACCTGGGCCGCGATCAGTGGCAGCAATACTGCGCAGACGGAATTGGGAAAATACTTTCCTTTATCCGCGAGCAAAATCGCAAAGCGGCCCAGGCCAAACTCGGAGATGGTTCAAATATTGATGAGTTGCGCGAATATTGGCGGCAGCGCGACGACTAACTCGACTATGCTTGATAGTTACGGTGAGCGTGGTTGTAGTTAGACGTCAACCGAAGTAAATATCTTTTAAATCAATCACTTAAGATTTTTTTGGCGGCGCGGTGCGCACCGCGGTCGCAGACCTGCTGGTTACTATCCGGCCTTGGAATCGATGGAAAAGCCCCAACACATCAGTATAATACGCGGCTTGCCTTCCGGGGGAATGCCCACCAGATAAGGGCCTGCCTGGCGCCTGTGCTTAGACTGCAATTTGCTTTCAGACTGAAACATAGCACAGCGGACCCGGGCGAAATGTTGGAGGCAATGCTCAAAAATGCCACATATTGTGGTGAACCAAAGCCACCCAGATACAATCTTAAGTGTAAGAGACCACATAAGGGTCAGGCCTAGGAGTATCGGGATGCAAGGGTACACGACGTACCATTCGGTGCACGCAGCGTCACATAGTGGCGACGTGCTACAGAGTCATCCAAAGATACCTGTGCGGCAATATACAGGTACGAACTAGAGGTACTAACCAAGTACTATGAGCAATCAAATCTCTACTGCACAGCAACAATCGCGTCTGAAGGAACTGATCGCCAAGGGCAAAGAGCAGGGCTTTCTGACCTACAGCGAAGTCAACGATCATCTGCCGGACGATATCTCCGATCCGGAACAGATCGAAGACATCATTCGCATGATCAACGATATGGGCATCACGGTGTATGAGTCAGCACCCGATGCCGATGAGTTGTTGTCCACCGAAGAAAATACCGCCGATGAACTCGCCGCCGAAGAAGCGGCTGCAGCGCTTGCCGCGGTCGAGACCGAGGCGGGTCGCACGACGGATCCGGTACGCATGTATATGCGTGAAATGGGTACGGTGGAACTGCTCACCCGCGAAGGCGAAATTGCCATCGCCAAGCGCATCGAAGAAGGGATCCGCGATGTGCTGACCGCGTTGGCCTGTTTCCCCGGCCCGGTTGAGTACATCCTCGAGACCTATGCGGAAGTCACCAAGGAAGACAAGCTCGCCGACCTGTTGGTGGGCTACCTCGATCCTACCGATCACGTACCGGCTGCAACCCAGATCAACGCGGACGGTCAGGCGGAGATCGTTAAGAACGACAACGACGACGATGATGAAGAAGAGAATAAAGGGCCGGACCCGGTCGAGGCCAAGAAGCGTTTGAGCGCGCGGTAACGCCAGTACAACAAAACGCAGAAGATTCTCGCCGAAGAAGGTCGCAGCAGTGATAAAGCCCAGGCACAGCTGGCCAAGCTCGGCGAGGCGTTCTGCTGCTTTAAGCTGGTGCCCAAGCACTATGACGAAATTGTCGACATGGCGCGGGATTCTTTGGACTCGGTGCGTCGCCACGAACGTTCGATTATGACCAGCGCCGTGCGTTACGGCAAAGTTCCGCGCGATGTATTCCGCAAGGAATATCTCGGCAACGAGATCAGTGTCTCGTGGATTAACAAGTTAGTAAAAGCTGATAAAGATTTCTCCACTGCGCTGGAGAATCAACGCGACGATATCGTCCGCGCACAGAAGAAACTCAAGTCTCTGACCAAGAGTACGGGTTTGAGCGTCACCGAGATTAAGGATATCAATCGCCGTATGTCGCTCGGCGAGGCGAAAGCGCGCCGCGCGAAGAAAGACATGGTTGAGGCGAACCTGCGTCTCGTGATCTCCATCGCTAAGAAGTACACCAACCGCGGTCTGCAGTTCCTCGATCTCATTCAGGAAGGCAACATCGGTCTGATGAAAGCGGTCGACAAGTTCGAGTACCGTCGCGGGTATAAGTTTTCGACCTACGCGACCTGGTGGATACGCCAGGCGATCACCCGCTCCATCGCGGACCAGGCGCGTACCATTCGTATTCCGGTACACATGATCGAGACCATCAACAAGCTCAACCGTGTGTCGCGGCAGATGCTGCAGGAGATGGGTCGCGAGCCGACTCCGGAAGAACTGGGTGAGCGCATGGAAATGCCCGAGGACAAAGTTCGAAGGGTGCTGAAGATCGCCAAAGAGCCGATCTCCATGGAAACCCCGATCGGTGACGACGAAGACTCTCATCTCGGTGACTTCATCGAAGACACCACGATCGGCTCGCCCGTAGAACTCGCCACCGGCGAAGGCCTGAAGGAAGCCACCCGGGATGTCCTGGGTGGGTTGACCGCCCGGGAAGCCAAAGTCCTGCGCATGCGTTTCGGCATCGACATGAACACCGATCACACGCTGGAAGAAGTGGGCAAGCAGTTCGATGTTACCCGCGAGCGCATCCGTCAGATCGAAGCCAAGGCGTTGCGCAAACTGCGTCACCCGAGTCGCTCTGAACACCTGCGCAGTTTCCTCGATGAATGGATGGAAAGCCTCGGCCGCGGCTAACCGCTTGAATAGGATGTGAACCTCGCGTGGGCGGGGTTCATATTCTCAACTTTGCCGCTACAATCCCCAGCCCTTGTCTTTAGGGCCTATAGCTCAGTTGGTTAGAGCAGTGGACTCATAATCCATTGGTCCCAGGTTCGAGTCCTGGTGGGCCCACCAATCTCGCGCGGTGCTCAAGCTCTGGTCGAGTGATCTCGCGCGATGCGCGAGCTCTGTCGAGTTTTGCGCGTCGCGCAAAACGTCGCTCTACGAACCGGCGGTTTCGAATACATCGATCGGTTCGAGTAGGCTCTGTCGTGTTTCTCGTAAGATTTGGTTCGAGGTTTGTCCTACCGGGTCCACCAATCTCGCGCGGTGCGCGAGGTCTGTCGAGTTTTACGCGTTGCGCAAAACGTCGCGCTACGAATTGTTGGTATCGGTGCTGTCGAGTTAGGGGTACACATCCCCAGCCGGTGCTTCCTGGTGTCGGATGTGGCGATCGTGCGAAAGGTCGATCTACTCGCTCGCAGCGCCCCGTGATCACCTAGGCTCGACTCGGATCGGATCGTTGTTGGCTCTGCCGGTGTGCTCCAGTATTCTTCGCAGCTACCCATTCTTTCCATCGAGCGAGTTAAATGCTGAGCACTCTTCGGGCTCTGGTCCCGCAGTCGCTAGCCCGCGTATTGTTCGACCGCATTCAGTGGAGCTCCGCGTTGTTGGTGGCCTGCTTTGTGGCGGTGTTGTGGCTGCCCAGCCAAACCCGCGCCAGCTACGTGACCTACCTGCTGCTCGGCTTGATGTTGATCTACTATCGGCGTTGGCAGGACGTCATCGAACTGAATCTGATGCGCTGGATCTGTGTGTTGCTGAGTTGGATGTGCCTGACGGCGCTCTGGTCTGCCGAGGTGGTCCCCGGCGAGGTTGTCTCAACCTGGGTGCGTGGCGTCTTGCTGCTGACCTTCGTGGCTGCCGCCGCCGAGTGTCACTTGCGCGGTTACTTTCAGCGCTGGCTCGGGCTCGCCATGACCGTGGCCGGAGCGCTCACGGTGCTTGTCGCGATTGCAAACTTCTGGTGGACCAATCCCGAGGACGGTCGTTTGAATGGCCTCGGGCAACTCGATACCCATGTGGTCGCGGCCCTCATTTTTGGCGTGGTTGCGTTGCTGGTCATCCACCAGGCATATGAGCGCCGGCTGGCGGTCTGGGTGGCGGTGCCGGTGGTGATAATGATTGCGGTTGCGATCTTGCTGTCCGACTCACGCAATGCCTGGGTGAGTGTGGGGCTCGGATGCGCGACCTATCTTGCCAGCCGTTGGCTAACCGACGTGCGTGTGTTTGTCTTGGCCGGTGTGGCGGCCGGGGTGGTTGCCGCTGTCATGCTGTTGGCCGTGGCGAGTTCGGACGTAGGTGGTGCTCTGTTGCTGCCGCGCGGTGATAGTTTTCGGTTTGCTATCTGGAGTGAGGTGTTGGCAGCGGTTCGGGGTGGTGATGTCATTTGGGGTATGGGCATCAATACCGTGGACGACATCTACCAGGGTGGCATTGTGTTTCAACATCCACACAATATGTATCTTGCCGTTTATTTCCAGGCCGGGCTGATCGGCTTGGGCTTGTGGGTGGTGGTGATAGCCAAAACGTTGGGACTTTTGTTAAGAAATTACTCCGCGGCGGATGCGAAGCTCGCGCTATCGATCCTGGTCGTGGCGTTGTTGTCCTATAGCCTGGATGGCCACGAACTGGTAGATAAAGTGGGCGAGACTTGGTTCCTTTTCTGGCTACCTGTCGCCCTGGCGTTAGGACTCGCGTGGCGAGTCCCCAGGCAGCGATTGGATTGACGGCGCGGGGAGCTATGGGGCGTGCGTGCGGCGCCTAAGAATCCACCGGGAAAGCCGCGACCTGGCGTGCATCGGTTTGTTTGAGCATGACACCACGATAGAGTTCGGCGTACCTTTGGCCCATCAACTCGCCGGTAAACAGGGCTTCATACCGTGCCCTTGCATTGCATCCATAGCGCGCAGCAAGTTCCGGCTGTTCGTAGAGCTTATCCATGGCCTGACGCAGGGCGGGAGCAGAACTCGGGGTCACCACAATGCCGGTCTCACCATCGATGTTGACGTGGCTTGTCCCACTGCCGACCTCCGTGGAGATGAGCGGTAGGCCCATCATCGCTCCCTCCAGCAGGGTCACGCCGAAAGCCTCCGAACGGAGGTACGAGGGAAACACGACCCCCATGGCCTTGCGCAACAGCTGAAACTTCTCAGCATCGTTGATGTAACCCGCAAACGTGACGTTGTTTAGGCGTAACGCTTGCGCCTGTTGGCGTAACTCGGTCTCGATAGGTCCGGAGCCGACGATGATGACGCGGTAGGGTGCGTTGACCATGGCGTCCAACAGGATGTGCAGCCCCTTGTAGTAGCGCAACACGCCGACAAACACGAAGTAGGGCTTGTCATCCTCGATCACCAGGCCGTTGTCGGCATCCGGCGCCTGCTCCATGCAGCGGGGTGGCGTCAGCCCGATAGGGATCACTTCTACCTTGTTGGCGATGGAGGTCAACGTAGAGCTTGTCGCGAAGTAGTTGGGTGATGTGCAAATCACCGTATCCGCCCGGGAGAGAAACAACTTCATCAGCGGATAGTAGGCGAGATTTAGGAACTTCTGTCGCACGATGTCCGAGTGATAGGTGACGACCGAGGGCTTGTCGTGGCGCGACATCAGGTGCAGTAGATCACCGAATGGCCATGGGAAGTGGTAGTGCACAATATCGGCCCACTCCACCTGCTCTTTGAATGACGACAGCGCGGAGAATGAGATACTGCAGGAGGCAATATCCAAGTGGCGTTTCTCTTGGATGACCAAGCCTTCGGGCAGCTCGACAGGATTATTGTCCGGGTTGTTGGCCAACGTGAAAACGCGGCACTCGATGTTCGCACTCTTGGTGTTCAGGCAGATTTGCCGGATGACTTCCTCTAATCCCCCCTGAGTCTCGGGATAAAATGTGCGATAGACGTGAAGTATGCGCATGTGGCGATAACGGTACTCTGTAGACGCAAGTGTAGTGGCCCAGCACGTCCGGGTAAACGTCAAGATTGCAATTCTTCTGTCAAAGCAGATCCGACGTGCGTGTTTGCGGTTGTTTTGTGCGTCATTGCCGACCCGACTGATATCAGGGCGATATCAAACTCTGGATATTTATTGGAGATGCCGGGTTGTGACTTGCCGCCGCCTGACGATTTGGTTCACTCTAGGCGGCAATAAGGTCGGGTTGCGGTTAGCCCTTCTAGTGTTCAGCGACCACCGACGAGGCACTGCTCGGCAAGGAGACCTTCCACGGAAAGTAGGCGTTCCGCGGGAAAGGAGGCTTTCCGCCGGAAAGTAGGCGCTCTTGGGCAACAAAGACCATCGGTCAAAAACAGCGCTTCGGCCAAAGCAGCATTTATCGACCCACCAGAGGCGCTTATGGGCCACACATGGCCTTGCAACGGGCAGAAAGAGTTTTTCAACCTAAAAGGAGCATGCAAATGCATAACGTAAACAAAACCGACAGCGATCAGTTGGTTGAGCTCACAGAGCAGGAACTGCTGCTGGTCAGCGGGGCGGGGGCAAGCGTCGAATGGGGGACTTCGACCGCCGTCGGTGCCGCTTTGGTGGTGGGCGCGGCAACGGTGGCTTCACCCGCTATCGCTGGTGCCATGGCGGTGGGCGCGGTCGCCGCTGCCGGTATGGGGGTGTACTACGCGCTCAGGGACGATGACAAAAAGAGCGGCCAGTAAGGCGCTGGATGCCCGCCCCCACGCTGGTGGTGGCGGGCGACCTCACTTTGCGCAGGTGCGCGGACCGGGGTGAGTCCTCGCTGCACAAAGTGTGTACTTCAATCACGGGAGGAATGACATGGAACCAGCCGACAGCGATTACAAGGAACGCCGACAGAACTCCGGTCACGCACCCGGGCTGCTGAGCAAGCCGGGGATGAAGAACCTTTTAGTGGCCATATTTACCGCCGGTTTCTCTTTACCCATGTTGGGTGGCCTCGGAATCATCGAATTTGCGGACGGTCCATACTACTTTCTGGTGGTGTGCGGCTGCGCTTTGTTGGCCGGTTTGTTCCGCGAACGCATGCCATCTGCCTGAACCGACAGACCGCGGTGTAAAATGTGGTCGCGTGCAACAGATTGTCGACTGCCGCGGTTTCATTCAGCTTCGGTTCACTTAAACTGTTCACCATGGCACCCTTGATTGCGCAGTGCGATTGTGGGATGTGGACGCGACCGGCTGAACCGGTCTTGGGCAAGCTGCAGATGAGCGCTAACCCTGCCTGGTGGCGGGTGTTGTCGCATGTGAAACCGGCTTGGACTGAGCGCAACTTGGCGATTTTGCCTTTTGCCGCCCTGATGTTCGCGTTGTTTACATCGCAAATGGTGCTCGGGTAGCGGACTGTGGCGCCGGCCCGGAAACGGCCGAGCTTTGCAGTCGGCATCTCGCCGCCCGTCTGGACCGCATGGAGTAGGTCTCGCGGGTGTGCTGCCGCCGCTCAAGTCGCCCGCTATATGTGGCGTCTTGGGCTACGGGGCTGACCAACCAACAAGAACCAAATCGAGGACAGCGAATGTTTCGAACGCTTTGTGAACGCAACCATCAATCGTCTACCCACCTATTGGCCAACGCGCGGCGTTGGACAGCGGCCCTGCTGCTCCCACTATTGGTGGTCGGCTGCACCACCAACCCGTATACCGGCGAGCGCCAGGCCACCAAAACTGCGAAGGGTGCCGGCATAGGTGCAGCGATCGGAGCGGTGGTCGGTGCCCTCACCGGTGACGATGCCGACGAGCGACGCAAACGGGCCCTGATCGGTGCAGGTGTCGGTGCGCTAGCGGGCTCGGCTGTGGGCGCTTACATGGATGCTCAGGAAGCGCGCCTGCGAGAACAGCTGCAGGGTACCGGGGTCAGCGTCACGCGCATGGGCAATGACGTGGTATTGAATATGCCGGGAAACATCACCTTCGATGTGAATGAATCGAACCTGCGGGGGAACTTCATTCCGGTGCTGGACTCAGTCACCCTGGTATTGCAGGAATACAACCAGACGCTGATCGACGTCACCGGGCATACCGACAGCACGGGCGGGATGGACTACAACATGGCGTTGTCCGAACGCAGGGCCAACAGCGTTGCGGACTATTTGCGTGGCGTTGGAGTGGATGGTTCTCGGGTCTACACCCTGGGCGTCGGACCCAATTATCCGGTCGCGGACAACACCACCAGCGTCGGTCGTCAGCTCAATCGCAGGGTTGAATTGGTGCTGAAACCGCTGACCCAGAGCTGAGCTTAGGCACATGAACAGTGCTCGCGCGCGATCGACACGCGCGGGCTGAGTTTGTAGCGGGCGATCCTCGCACCTTGGCCACAACCGATGCGGGACGTGCATTTGTGTGACATCCATTCACTTTTGCGCGCTTGGCAAGACGCTTGAGTAAGCCTCAACCTGGATCACGTTTTCCTTGCGCAATTAGTGCTTCCATATCCCTTTTGGTGTGAGGTTTGAAGGTGGGCGCAAATGTCTGCGACGCATAGACTGGCAATCCTGGTGGGCCTGGTGGCCGCGCTGACGGGCTGTGGCAGCGGCAGCAGTTCCGGTAGCAGCGATGCGCCTGCGGCCAATCCGCCGCCGTCCCCCCCGCCGGCGCAGACCAGCCCCGATCTGACCGGTGTGACGCCCCAGGTGATCAATCTTGCGCTCGATGCGGGCACCCCGGGCAGTGCCAGCTTTTCCTTTACCAATGGCGGCGATGCGGACCTGACCTACACCATCACCCATCCGACTTGGATCGCGTTGGAGGCTGCTGCCAGCGGTACCGTGATCCCTGGCATTACCCGCACCGTCGCGTTCAGTCTGACCTGTGACGATGCGGACCTGGAAGGCACGCTCCTGCTCGCGACCAATGACACCGACAGCACTATCGAGGTGCGCGCTACGTGCGCGCAGCCTGCGACCGATGCCGCGATTGCAAAGGTCACGTTGAATCAGGCAGCGCGGGTATACGATTCCACCCTCGACGGCGACAGCCTGTCCACAGGCGTTTTGGCTGGGCGCGAGCTCCTGGTGCGAGCCTTCGTGACCGGCAGCGGCAGCCCGCCGACCGGCCAGGTGGTGTTGAGTAACCCCGGCGCTGCGGATCGTACGTATGTGATGCAAACACCTGCGGACATCGATAGCGAGCCAGCCGCTGAAGGCGTACTCAACGCAACGCACTATGTGGTGTTGCCGGCATCGGCGATTACGGCCGATACCCGGCTGCGGATCGAAGTGGGTGCTGCGCGCTACCCCGCGAGCGATACCTTCGATCTGCAAGTGGCGAATCCGGGGGCGCTGGAGGTCACCCTGGTCCCCGTCACTTTTGAGGGGCAGACCCCGACGTTGAACGGCGACACGTATCTGGCCAATAGCCGCAAAGTGCTTCCCATCGGGGAGTTGGACGTGGAGATACGGGCACCCTATGTGTTCACCGGGGACTACGACCTGAATGACCTACTCGAGGAGATTGCCAACCTGCGCAGCCTCGATGGCAGCTCACGCCTTTATCATGGGGTGATCATCCCGCCCAGTGGCACCGGTGCCACCACGGCCGGTATCGCCTATGTGGGCTTCCCGGTGGGGGGGAGCATCGATCTGAACGGTGACAGTTTTGTGATCGCCCACGAGATTGGCCACAATCTGGACCTCGGCCACGCCCCGGGATGTGGCGCGCCTGGTCCAGACGAAAACTACCCCAACGCGGAAGGCACCGTGCCGGATTGGGGATTTGATATCGACCTGGATGCCCTGGTCGCCCCGATCCCAGGCCGATTCGACTTCATGTCCTATTGCAACAGCTTGTGGGTCAGTCGCTATCACTTCAACACCGCGCTCAACTATCGCGCCGGCTCTCCGCTGGGCTTTGGACCACCGTCGGGTCGGGCGGGACTGCACATTCTCGGCCGCATGGACGATGCCGGTGGTCTGGCCCAGCTCCAGGTACTGCCGGTCGCCCATTTAGCGGCCCCGCTGTCGCGCAAAGCGCCGACCCATACCCTGGTCGCCTGGGATCGCTATGGTCAGGAACTGCTGCGTCACGGGTTTACCCCGGCGGCGATCGAAGACGCTGGTGGCGGTCTGGGCTTCGTGCTGAACGTGCCGGCTCCGATGGAGGAGATTCATCACTTGAGCGTGTTACAGGGCGCTGTGGAAATTCACAGTCAGCGGCAGGCGTCACAGGGTGAGATCGCCCTGGACGTCAGCGCGGTGGAAAACGGCGTGCAACTGCACTGGGCGCCGCATCCGCAACAGACCGTGATCGTGCGGGATCTCGCCGGTCGTGTGGTTAGCGCCAACCGGCGGGGTCGCATGACTCTGCCGGGTCAGGCGCAGGGCTACCGTGTCAGTGTCAGCAATGGCCAGCGCCACGGCGTCGATGTGTCGTTACGTGAGGGCGCACAGCGGCTCGCACCGCGCTAGGTCGGACCGGTTTACGCGTTCAGCTTGTCGCGCAGTACCTCGCCTAGCCCCTCGATGGCCACGCGCTCCTGTGCCATGCTGTCGCGATCGCGGATCGTGACGGTCTGGTCCTCTTCGATGGTCTGAAAGTCCACCGTGATGCACAACGGCGTACCCACTTCGTCGTGGCGGCGATAGCCCTTGCCCAGGTTGCCCGTATCCTCGTAGACGATACGACCAAGGCCGAGGCGTTGTAGCTGCTGCTTGATGCCCTTGGCGGTGGCCACAATCTCTTCGTGATTGCGCTTCAGCGGCAGGACGGCTGCTTTGATCGGTGCGAGATGTGGTTTGAAGCTCATCACCGTGCGCTCGCCACCGTTTTTCAGGGTCTCCACATTGTAGGCCTCGTTCATCACGGCCAGCACGCCGCGGTCGACGCCGGCGGAAGGCTCGATCACAAAGGGAATCTGCCAGGCCTTGCTCGCAATGTCCTGAATCGCAAGCTTCGCGTTTGAATCGGTGTTGGGTTCCACCCGAGCCTGGATGTTGTACTCGGCCTGATTCTTGGTGTGGGAGCCGAGATCAAAATCGGTGCGGTTGGCAATGCCCTCGAGTTCTTCAAGGCCGTGGGGAAAGCGGTACATCACGTCCACTGTTGCTTTGCTGTAGTGCGCCAGTTCGTCCGCGGGCACTTGGTAGAGCTCCAGCTGATCGCGGGGCACACCCTGATGCTCCCACCAGTCGAGACGTTGTTCGACCCAGAAGTTGTGCCACTCTTCGTCCTCGCCGGGTTGTACAAAAAACTCGAGCTCCATCTGCTCGAACTCCCGCACGCGGAAAATGAAGTTGCGCGGGGTGATCTCGTTGCGGAAGGCTTTACCGATCTGGGCGATCCCGAACGGCAGCTTCGGTGAGGTCGAGTCCACCACGTTCTTGAAGTTGGCAAATATCGCCTGGGCGGTCTCCGGACGCAGGTAGGCGAACGAGCCGCCGTCGTCCACCGGGCCGACCTGGGTTTTGAACATCAGATTGAACGGACGCGGTTCGGTCAGATTTGCGGAGCCGCAGGACGGGCACTGCGGGCCTTCCAGGTGATCCGCGCGCCAGCGGCTCTTGCAGTCGCGACAATCCACCAGTGGGTCGGTGAAGGTTGCTTCGTGGCCGGAATAGCGCAGGGTCAATGGGTTGGTCAGGATGGCCGCGTCCAGGCCCTCCACGTCGTCACGCTCGTAGACCATCGCCCGCCACCAGGCGGCCTTGAGATTATTTTTCAGCTCCACGCCGAGCGGACCGTAGTCGTACATCCCCTGCAGACCGCCATAGATGTCGCTGGATTGAAAAATGAATCCACGGCGCTTGCACAGCGCGACCAGTTCGTCCATCGATTGTGCCGTCACGTTCTGTTACCAGTGCGTAATTCAGGGGCGCGCACTATACCGCATTGACGCGGTTTTGGAATTTCGATTGGGGATCGCCGGGCGCAAAAGGATGGTGCTGACCCGCGATGGATCGCCGTGCGTGGGCGCTTACAAAACCCGGACAATTTTCACACCCTGCACAAAGTATCCGCAGGGTATCAACCTCTACAATAGCGCTAATTCGTCAATTATTTCGACAACTGAACAGACAATGCAGACACAAAAAATGCGCGCCACCGATCGGGAAGTCAAAGCCTACTTTCGCAGTAGTGACCGCGTATTCCGCCTCAACGACGCCTGGTACTTTGCCTCCCGGGAAGGTGACCATGGGCCTTTTGCCAGTGAGATGCTCGCCACCTTGGAAGTGGAACGCTACGTCAGCGAGCGCACCGAGTTGGGTGCGTTTGCCGATCGACAAGCGCAAGGGGCGCTGGGTCACCCCGCCGGCGATTCACACGAAGGCGCACGCAGCGAGCTGGACGAAGTGGTCGAGAAACGCGCGGACAACGTCATCCCCCTCTACCCTCTGGTATAAAGCCTCATCCCGTACGAAGGCGCAGTCGACTGATCTGACGTGCGGTGCCTATTCTAAGCACCACCCAGGTCTCGGCGCGGCCCGAACGGCGCGGCCGTAGGTTGTCGATGCGGCGGCGCAGCGCCACAATAGTGTGCCCACACCTATCTATCGAGGACACATGGAAAACTTGTTTGATCTGAGCGGCAAAGTTGCGCTGATCACCGGTTCGAGTAAAGGGATTGGCCAGGCCATCGCACAGGAAATGGCCCGGCATGGCGCGCAGGTGGTGATCTCCAGCCGCAAGGGTGAAGTTTGCGACGCGGTTGCCGGGGAAATCAACGCGGAATTGGCGAATCAATCGGGCGGTGCGATCGCGATCCCTGCGCATGTGGGCCGCAAACAAGATCTCGAAGCGCTGGTGGCCACGACCCGCGAGCGGTTGGGCAAGATCGATATCCTGGTGTGCAACGCTGCCGTCAATCCTTACTACGGCCCGATGGCGGACCTGCCGGATGAGGCGTTTGAAAAAGTGCTGGGCATCAACATTCAGTCCAACCACTGGTTGGCCCAGATGGTGTTACCCGAGATGATGGAGCGTCGGGATGGTTCGGTAATGGTGGTGTCCAGCGTCGGTGGTTTGAAAGGCAGCGATACTTTGGGCGCGTACTGCATCTCCAAAGCTGCGGACTTGCAACTGGTGCGCAATCTGGCGGTGGAGTGCGGCCCGCATAACGTTCGGGTCAATGCGATATCGCCAGGCCTGGTGCGTACCGACTTTGCCCGCGCGCTGTGGGAAAATCCGGAGATCCTTGCGGAGCGCACGTCTGGCGATCCGCTGCGGCGGATCGGTGAGCCGCGTGAGATCGCCGGCTGCGCGGTCTATCTGGCCAGCGCGGCGGGGTCGTTTACCACCGGGCAGAACTTTGTTATCGACGGCGGTTCCACCATCACTTAGCGGTCTTGTTATGTCGCGCGGCGACCGGCGATGCGTGTCAATCGGGTCCGACGACGTGACGCGCGCTATATCACCTCGGTTGTCGCAGGGAAGGCGCGGTGGCCGGGCCGCTGGAGCTGGGCATCGATCGGGGGGTATCATGCCCCTGGTGGCAGTGAACTGCCTTTATGCCGGGATGGATGGGTACCGAAACCCTGCCTGCGCTGGGTGGTCCGTCCCCCCTTCAGCCCGGCTGGACAACAAGCACAGCAACATTAGGGTCGTATGATGCAAGCAGAAGAAAACAAAAAATGGTGGGCCAATGCCCTGATGATCGGTGGGGTGGTCGGTCTGGCCTGTGTCATCCTGGGCGCGCTGGGAACCAAGATCGGCGTCTGGGGATTTGAGGGTGGTTTCATTCTCCTGGCCGTGGGTGTAGTGCTGGCCACGATCGTGTTCTTTCTCGGTGTGGTCGCGTTTGTCTATTGTGCGGTGAAAGGCATGCGCGCAGAACGCAGCGCGCTGTTGATCGGTACCGGCCTGAGCGTGTTGATCCTCGCGCTGATGGGCAACCAATATCTCGCCGCCCGTTCGGTACCGCCTATCCATAACATTTCTACGGACACGCAGAATCCCCCGCAGTTCGATCAGGTGGTGGCGCTACGCGACGCACAAGGCGCCAATCCGCTGGCGTTGAACACCGAGGTGATCGCCCAGCAGCAGGCGGCGTATCCGCAACTCAAGCCGCTGATCACCCAACGCGCGCCGGAACAGGTATTGGCCAGCGCAGAGCAGGTGCTCAAAGATATGGGCATGGAGATCGTCAGCAGCAATGCGCAGCTGGGCATCGTCGAGGCGACCGACGAGACTTTCTGGTTTGGCTTTAAAGATGACGTAGTGGTGCGGGTGCGTCCCGAAGCTGGAGGCAGTGTGGTGGATGTGCGCAGCGTTTCCCGGGTGGGACAGTCCGACCTGGGAAAGAACGCTCAACGCATCGCCGAAATCCTACACGGCATCGGGTCCTAGACTACCGGCGTTCAGGGTGTGGCGCTGGCCCCTAACAGCGCTGATGGACGATGGGCGCCAGTCCGTGACTGGCGCACAGTGATGGTTTCGTCAACTTGCGAACCCGGCTGTGTCCGATCCATCCCTGTTCCGTGCTCAAGTGCTCAAACCCCGCGAGGCGCAGGATGCTGGGGTCGTCGCCTGGATGAGTGCTGGCCAACGGTTCTTTGTCCCATTCTTTCTGCTCGCCCTGCTCGTGCTCACAGCCGGCGTGTTGCAGCTGCCGCGTGCCGAACGCCTCACCGTGCCGGGTATTGTCACCACCCCCCATAAGCCGCTCCGCGTGACCGCGCCTGATGGCGGGGTGGTCAGCGCGCTCCATGTGATTCCGGGTGCCACGGTCGCGTCGGGACAGCCGCTCGTCACGCTGCGCCGGGCCCTGGTTGGGGCGGATGGCCGGACCGTGCAGGCACTGCAGATCGATCAGCACCGCGGGGCGCTGCGGGCACTCGAGCGTGAAACGGCGGTGGCTCGGGCGCAAATCAGTGCCCGGTTCGAGGCCATGCGAGCGCAACAGGAGCGGGCGGAAGAGGCGGGGGTGGCCGCGCGAGAACAACTCGATTTGTTGCAGCGCCGAACCGACCTGCACGCGCAACACATGCAGCGGGCAACGTGGCTCATCGAGGAGGGTGTGCTCACCAGTCGGGACGAAGACTTGCTGCGCGACGAATATCTGCGTTTGCAAAGCCAGCGGTTGCAATGGCAGGAGCGCCTAGGGGAACAGGTCCA
Organism: Pseudomonadota bacterium; assembly: GCA_039028775.1. GTDB lineage: Bacteria > Pseudomonadota > Gammaproteobacteria > Pseudomonadales > Azotimanducaceae > UBA4421. Next base: position 24,770 of record JBCCHL010000033.1, read on the forward strand.
TCAGGCGGGGAATCTGCAGCGGCAGATACAAGGGCTTGGCCTGGAGAGACGGGCACAGACGCTGGCGTTGCAGCAGCGGCGTCGGGATCTGCAGGATCGAATCGCTCGCCTCGAACAGGCGCAACGCGAGGTGATCATCGCCCCCGGGCCGGGGGAGGTGGTCGATCTCAACGTGCAGCGCGGTGCGCAACTGCTGCCTGGACAACGGGTCCTGACCCTCGCTTCCGCGGCTTCGGGTTACGAGTTGGAGCTGGCCCTGACCCCAGAGGCATCCGCCCTGGTGCGGCCCGGATTGCCTTTGCGGGTGCGTTTTGCGGGGTATCCGTATCAGGACTATGGCATGGGACAAGGTGTGGTCACCGCGGTCAATCGGGTCGCGTCGCTCGACAGCGGCGCCATTGTCTACCGGGGTATCGCGCAGCTGGTGCAGCTTCCCGCCAGCATCGGCGAGCTGCCGATCGATATGCCGGTCACGGCTGATGTGCTGCGGTCTTCCAAGCCGCTCTACGCCTGGTTAGCCGCACCCCTGCAGGTGGCGTGGGAGGGTCTGTGATGAAGGTGCGTCCGGAATTGCAGAGCGAGGCTCAGGAGTGTGGCCTCGCCTGTCTGGCTATGGTGTTGTCGGCCTATGATCGCGACGTCGACCTGCTGAGCCTGCGAGGGCTCGGGCTTACATCCATGCGTGGGCTCACGTTGCAGGATCTGGTGGCCCTGAGCGGGCAGCTCGGGTATCTCGCGCGGGGGGTGCGCCTGGAACCCGAACGCCTCGCTTCCCTGCGGTTACCTGCCATCCTGCACTGGGACATGAATCACTTTGTGGTGCTGACCCGCGTCGGCGGTCGGCGCGCGGCGCGGGTAGAGATCTTCGATCCGGCGCTGGGGCGGCGGCAGTTGAATCTCACCCAGGTGAGCGAGCACTTCACCGGTGTGGCCCTGGAGGTCTGGCCGGGAGAGTCGGTACGGCCGGTACCTACAATCCCCCGGTTCCGGTTGCGGGACGTCTGGCAGATGGTCGGCGCGCGCTGGCACCCCCTTGCCAGCCTGATCTTTCTATCGCTGGCGTTGCAGGTGCTGCTGCTCACGGGGCCCTGGCATCTGCAGTGGACCGTGGACGAAGTTCTGGTGAGTGCGGATGGGGATCTACTGGTGGTCCTGGCGTTGGGTTTTGCCGCGGTGCTGAGTCTGCGGCTGCTCACCGGGTGGATGCGTGGCGTCCTGCTGTTGCGCGTCGGACACCAGCTGAGTTTTCAATTGGCCGCCCGCTTGTTCGGGCATCTGCTACACCTGCCGGTCACCTGGTTTGAGCGGCGGCATGTAGGCGATGTGGCCTCGAGGTTTGCCAGCCTGCAACCACTGCGGGACCTGTTTACCCAGGGTGCATCGGCGATGTTGATCGATCTGACCGTGGTCGTGCTGGCGCTCTTTGCCATGCTGCTCTATGCGCCGGCGCTCGCGGCGGTGGTGATTGTCGTGCAGCTCGCGTATCTGCTGACGTTTGCGCTGCTGGTCCCTCGCTTGCGCAGGCGCAGCGCCCAGTTGGTCGTCGCCGGCGCCAATGAACAGAGCCAGTTGCTCGAATCTCTGCGTGGCATCGTCAGTATCAAAGTGTATGGCCAGGAGCAGCATCGCTATGAGAGCTGGCAGCGCGAGCACGCTCGCATGCTCGGTCACTCGATCGCCCTTCAGCAACAGCAGCTGCACCTGGCATTGTGCGGCCAGGCGTTGACCGGTCTCGAGTACATCGCGATCGTGTCTTACGGGGCGCGGAGCGTGTTGTCCGGTGACATGACGGTCGGGATGTTGTTCGCGTTTGTCAGCTATCGGGGTTTCTTCACCGATCATATGCGCAACCTGGTCATGCAAGCCCAAGAGTGGGCGACCATCCGCGTGCACCTGAAGCGGTTGTCGGATATCTGGTCGGCGCCGAGCGAACAGCCCGAAGGGCTGGCAGCACCCCGGCGCAGCTATCGCGGCGAACTGGCCTTGGCCGAGGTGTCATTTGCCTACGATGGTCTCACTTCGATCTTGCGCAATGCCGAGATGCGTTTGAACGCGGGGGAGTTTGTCGCGCTTATCGGTCCGTCTGGGATGGGCAAAACCAGCGTCCTCAAGGTGCTGATGGGACTGCACGAGGCCCAGGCCGGGGCGCTGCTGGTCGATGGGACGCCCCTCACTCATGCGACGCTCGGCAGTTATCGAGGCGCCATGGGCTGCGTCCTGCAGGAAGATCAGTTTTTTGCTGGTTCGGTCGCGGATAATCTCGCGCGCTTTGCGCCGGTGGATATGCAACGCCTTGAGGCTGCACTCGCTGCGGTCGGGATGCACGCTGCCGTCGAACGGCTACCGATGAAGCATCTGACCCGCTTCGGCGACATCGCCAGTTGCTTTTCGACCGGTGAGCTGCAGCGTCTGTATCTGGCGCGTGCACTCTATGCCGCGCCGGCCTACCTGTTTCTCGACGAAGTGACCGCCAATCTGGATGAGGAGAGTGCGCGTCCGATCCGCGAGCTTGTCGCCAGCCTGCCATGCACTCGCATCGCCGCTACTCACGACTTGGCGCTGGCGCGGCGGGCGGATCGAATCCTGACATTGGTCGATGGGCGGCTGGTGCCCCGTCGGCTCTAGAACTTCAGCAGGTCGGTCGACAGGCTCTCCAGGTCGACGACACCGATGGCGTTATAACCCTGCATATGCCCGGCACTTTCGCCGGGATTGAAGATCACCTGGTCGCCGTTCTGCTCGCAGCGATAACGATGGGTGTGACCGTGTAGCGCGAGGTCGTGTTGCGCGCCCAGGTGACCCTCAAATTCAAGGGGATCGTGGACGATGATGATCTCGCGCTCATGCCAGCGGACCTGCAACGGTGGTTCGGCGAAGTGGAAGCCGTGCGCATCGATGGCGGTCTGTAGCGCATCGCGCTCCTGGTCATTGTTGCCGAATACGCCGTACAGCGGCATGTTCAGCGCGGCAAACGCCTCCAGCGTCTTCGCCTGGGTGATGTCCCCGGTGTGCACCACAAGATCCACCGCAGCCGCGTTGAACATTTCAACGATGATACGGACGTTCTTGAGATTGTTGTGGGTGTCGCTGACAACGCCGATCTTCATAATGGTCTGACTGCTCTTGTTCGATGGGGTACCCACATGGGTCAATATCCAGCCGGACCCACAAACAGCAGCTAAAACAAGATGCCCAACAAAAAAGGTAGCGACCCTAGGACGCTACCTCTTTTCCTGCTTCTACTCGTTTTGCGCTGCCTCTCTGTGCTGCTGAGCTAACCTTGCTCTGGTCGGTGGCGGCCAGTCTGCTCGGGCCGCCAGCTTTGCGGTGCTCAGGGCTGTTCCTAGCTCAGGGCTGTTCCCGGCTCAGGGCTGTTCCTAGCTCAGGGCTGTTCCTAGCTCAGGGCTGTTCCTAGCTCAGGGCTGTTCCCGGCTCAGGGCTGTTCCCGGCTCAGGCTTTTTCCAGAATGTGGATGCCGCAGGCTGAGCCCAGACCGATCACATGGGTCAGACCGATGCGCGCGCCTTCCACCTGTCGGGCGCCCGCTTCACCGCGCAGATGCGTGCTGACCTCGTAGATGTTGGCAATGCCGGTCGCGCCGAGCGGGTGGCCCTTCGACAACAAGCCGCCGGAAACGTTGACCGGTACCCGACCGCCGAGGGCCACCTGGCCTTCGTCGATCATCTTGCCCGCTTCACCGTCGCCGCACAGCCCGAGGTTCTCGTAGTGGAGGATCTCCGCGGTGGCAAAGCAGTCGTGCAGTTCCACCAGATCGACATCGTCCGGACCCAGCCCGGCCATCTCATAAGCGTCTGCTGCGGCGCGCCGCGTGCAGGAATTGACGTCTGGCATGACCAGGTCGCGTTCCTGCCAGGGGTCGGACGCCATGACCGAGGCCCGCACCTTGATTGCACGCTTCATCAGCCCCAGCTCTTTGGCTTTCTCTTCGGAGCAGATGACCGCCGCGGCGGAACCGTCGACGTTGACCGAACACATCAGCTTGGTGTTCGGGTATGAGATCATCTCGGCGTTCATCACCTCTTCCAGCGGCGTCTCGATCTGATACATCGCCTTCGGATTCAGAGTGGAATGGTGATGGTTCTTCACCGATACTTTGGCGAACTGCTCAAAGGTGGTCCCGTATTTTCGCGCGTGCTCCATACCGGCTTCGGCAAATACGGCCGGCATGGTGCCGGAACCGAGCAAACCCTCTTTGGGGATGCCGCTGGCGCCGCCGGCACCGCCGAGCAGGCCCTTGCCCATCTGCTCAACACCCACCGCGAGCACAACGTCGTACAGGCCCGCTTTCACAGAGGCCCACGCTTCGCGGAATGCGGTCGCGCCTGTGGCGCAGGCGTTGGCGACGTTGACCACCGGGATACCGGTCTGGCCAATTTCCTGCAGGATACGCTGGCCTACCATGCCGGAAGCCTGGCCGAGATTTCCGC
>JBCCHL010000034.1:0-29047 GCA_039028775.1 Pseudomonadota bacterium
CCGTTTGACGCGGTGTTGCTGCCCTATAACTTCAGCATGATGACAAATCCGCAATACGCGGCCGACTTCGAGGCGCTGTATGAACTATGCGACGCGCGCAACGTGGCGATGCAGACGATCAAAGCCGTCGCCTTGCGGCGGTGGCAGGACGACGACCCGCAGAAGCGTTTCAGTTGGTACAAACCGATACGGGAATCTGAGCCGCTGAAGCGCGCGGTGGACTTTGTGCTGTCGCGCGACAATCTGTTTTTAAACACCACCAGCGACGCCTCGCTGCTGCCGGCCGTGTATGCCGCCGCCCAGCAGGAGATAGCGACTCCGGATCGCGATGCGCTGCAGGCGGACGTTGATTCGCTGGGGGTGGAGCCACTGTTCATCCGAGACCAGACGGATGATGTGCGCGTTTAAGCGAGTGGGCATAACCATGCGGGTTTAACAGTGCGCGTTTGTTAAAGCGCTAGCCAACACCACGAGCGCCGCCAGCCACAACCGGTTGCCGTGTCGTCGCCGGAAGATCCGGCTCAGGGGTTGTCGTGGCGAAAGCGCCCGTGATGCAGGTAGTGAACGGTCTGTTCGATCACCGGCTCCGCCTGCATCATAAATGTATGGGTGTGGGGCAGCGCGATAAAATCCGCCATGCCCGCCACCTTGGTATTCGCGACACTGACCTTGCCATCGTCGGGATTAGGCAAGCTCTGGGATAGGATCGGGTTCATCGTGCGGGTGCCCGCGATGACCCCCAGATCGAACGCAACCTCCCCCAAGGCGCGCGGCACGCTATTGCTGTCGGTGCCTAATTGTAAACCCGCCGGACCGTTGAGCAGCTTGAATCCCGGCACCTTTCGATAGTCATCGACCACCTCGCTGCCTTGGTTCGGGGGGCCTATCATAACCACCCGACCGAGCGCCTCCACCGCGTGATGTTGCAGGTGATAACGCACCAGAATACCGCCCAGCGAATGGGTAACAAAGTGGGTGCGGTGGCCCGCACAGGTTTTCAAGCCGGCCGGGATGGCGATTTCAGCCAGCTCTTCGATCGGATGCTGGCGCGAGGGATAGTCGACGTTTGCGACCATGAATCCCTCTTTCTCCAGTGCCTCGGCGAGGGCTGACATCGAGTCCGACGTGCGCGCCAGACCGTGCAGCAATATCACGCACTCGGGCTGTGCGAACACGGAGCCGGACCATGCCAGGAGGGCCAGGCTCAGGGCGACCACGTATCGGGGTGCTCTGCGGCACGAGCGCGTAGGCTCAGGTGACTTCGACAATCTGGATATCGCTCGAGCGTAACGTCTCGTTCAGCGATCCGGAACGAAAGCCCGCCAGATCCAAGGTGACAAAGTGATACCCCGTCGCCTTGATCCGTCGGTTCAGCTCGTCGTTGTGCTGCAGCGCGCGCTCCAGTTCTTCGACCGGGACCTCCAGACGAGCGATATCGCCGTGATGACGCACGCGCCCCTGGCTGAAGCCGAGATCGATGAGCACTTCCTCCGCCGCCTCGACCTGAGCGAGCAGCTCCAGCGTGATGTGGGTGCCATAGGGGAAGCGGCTGGACAAGCAGGCGGCCTGTGGTTTCTGCGCGTTTTCCAGGCCGAGGTGTTGCGCCAGCGCGCGGATATCTGCCTTATTGAAGTCGCACTCGGCCAGCGGTGAGCGCACGGCAAAGTTATCCGCGGCGATCAGTCCGGGACGATGATCCCCCAGATCATCCGTGTTGGTGCCGTTCAGCACCACTTCGATCTGCTCCTCCCGCGCAATCTCGTCGAGATACGTATATAGCGAGGTTTTGCAATGGAAGCAGCGATTGGTCGGGTTCGCCCGATAGTCGGCCTTGCTCAGCTCATCGGTCACGATGACCTTGTGCTGGATGCCCCAGTCCTGCGCAAGCCTTTCTGCGAGCGCCAGATCTGCCCGTTTCAAGCTGGCCGATGCGCTGGTGATGGCGGTCGCATGGCGACCGAGGACCGCGCCCGCAACAAAGGCCACCAGCGAGCTGTCGATCCCGCCGGAGAACGCGATGATGACGTTGCGATAGCGCTCGATATTCGCCTTTAGGGCGTCATATTTTCTGGCCAGTGCAGTATCCATGAGTTGATCCTACAAGTCCCTGGAGCCCAGAACAATGATGCGCTTAGAGCCGGTTGATGGTGTTGGCTAAGAAACCGGCGCCAAAACCGTTGTCGATATTGACCACGCTCACGCCGGACGCGCAGCTGGTGAGCATGCCCAGCAGAGCGGCCACACCGTCAAATGCCGCGCCATAGCCGACGCTGGTCGGGACCGCGATCACGGGCTTGTCCACCAGCCCGCCCACCACGGAAGGCAGGGCGCCTTCCATACCGGCCACCACCACCAGTACGCGCGCGCCGCGCAGATCTTCGAGCCGTCCGAGCAAGCGATGCAGGCCTGCAACCCCAACGTCGAAGATGCGGGTAACTTCGTTGCCGAAAAACTCGGCGGTCAGCGCCGCCTCTTCCGCCACGGCCATGTCCGAGGTGCCCGCGGTCACCACCGCCACCGTCGTTGCGGGTCGGGGCGCGGGCTTCTGCACAATGCTCAGCAGCTGGGCGGCCTCATCGTAGTGGGCGGTGTCCGGCAAACCCTGCACCTGGGCATACTTGTCAGGCTCGATGCGGGTGACCAACGCGTTGGATCCCTGGCGCAGCAGCGCGGCGACGATGTCTGTGATCTGCGCGGCCGTCTTGCCCGAGCCAAACACCACTTCCGCCGCGCCGGTACGCAGCGCGCGATTGTGGTCGACCACGGTATGGCCGAGGTCTTCGCCGAGGCTGGCCTGGATGTGCTGCAGCGCCTGCTCAAGTTCGAGCTCGCCGTCTTTGTGGCGTTGCAGGATGTCTTCTAACTTCACGAAGTGATCTTAACCGTAGAACAACAGACGGGTTATGTTACTGCTCGGCCGGATGCAGCGATAGAGCGGATGCGTCCGGCCCTGCGGCGTCAGGCGATTCGCGTACCGAGCATCCGATGGGTGGGCGCACAGAGTTCATCGATGGCCAGACCGTTGGGGCACGCGTCCTGGCAGGGTTCGCCGGAGCAGGACAGACACGCCGCCGCATTGGTGGTCAGCAGTGCGTACTCGTCCTGGGCAAACGCCACGTCCTGGTAATCGGTGGCATACATGCGGGTACGCAGCACATCTGAGATGGGGACACCATACGGGCAACTACCCTCACACAGATTGCAGGCATGTTTGCAGTAGTTAGCGCCGTTCAAGGTCGCATAGCGATCGAGCAGGCGGCGATCGTCGCTGCTGACCGCGGTGGCGCCGGAGGCGCCAAGATACTCATCGATGTCCGCAGTACTTTTCATGGTGATGATCAAGGCATCCACGCCGGGGTTGGACAGCACCCATTTGAACGCGGCCTGAGCAAAGGTGTGGCCCCCCTGTTCGTAGGGACGCATGTCGTTCAGGCGCGCACCCATCAGGGTTTTCATCGCGACGAAGCCGATGTCCTTGGCCCTCGCCTTGTCGATGATGCGCGGCAGGTCCGGCTGGGTGGCGATCCAATCGATGCCACTGGTGAGGCCTTCATAGAATTTTGGATCCTGACCGAAGTTGTAAGCCGCAAGGATCACGTCGACCAGATCTTCGTCGATGGCGTAATCGAGGCAGTCGATTAGGTGGCCCGCATGGCCGGAGACGCCGGTGAAGCGAATCTTGCCTTGCGCTTTGGCGCGCTCGACAAACTTGGCCCACTCCGGATTGGCCACCACCGCGGTGTCGTTGACTGCATGGTTCATAAACACATCAACGTAGTCGGTCTGCAGGCGCTGCAGGGACGCTTCCAAATTTTCCATGATCCGCTCCGCGCGGGTGTTGGAACGGGTCATGCATTTGGAGACCAGATAGGCCTGATCGCGCTTCCCTTTCAGTGCCTTGCCGAGCACGTTTTCAGACTGCCCGCGGGTATACCCCTCGGCGGTATCAAAATAGTTGATGCCCCGCTCCAGGGCATGCTCGATCAGGTGTTCTTCGCCGCGCCGCAGACGGCTGGTGCCGAAAGATATATCGGAGATCTCAAGCTCGGTCTTGCCCAGCCGCTTATAGCTGCGCACCTCGTGGTTCTGGGGGAAGGCGAGTTCACCCTGCCCGTGGGCAGTGCTCGCCAGCAGACTGCCCGCACCGGCCACGGCACCGGTTTTCAAAAAGGCGCGACGGTCCTGGGAATGATCTCGATCTCGCATAGCCGATCTCCTTGTTCTCGTCCGTTTGTGTGTCTCTTATCTCTTGCGTTCGTCTCTCTCGAGTTTTGTTTCTTGTTGCGGGTGTTGGCCTTGTCTGACGGCGCCTCGCCTTTGTTGCGTGGGGATGCCCCCACGCTCGGTATCGGTTCGGCGCGCCGGCCTCCGCATCGGGTCAGATAGCCTCGAATAGCCCCGCAGCACCCATGCCTTTGCCGATGCACATGGAGACGATGCCATACTTTTGCTCGCGCCGCTTGAGCTCCCGCAACAAGCCGCCGGTCAGGCGTGCGCCGGTCATGCCGAACGGGTGGCCGATCGCGATGCTGCCGCCGTTGACGTTGTACTTATCGTCGTCGATACCCAACCGGTCCCGGCAGTACAGACACTGGCTGGCAAACGCCTCATTTAGCTCGACCAGATCGATATCATCAAGCGTGAGACCGGTGTAGTCCAACAATTTGGGAATGGCGAACACCGGACCGATGCCCATCTCGTCCGGCTCGCAACCTGCAACGGTGAAGCCGCGGAAGTAACCCATGGGCTGCACGCCCAGGCTTTCGGCTTTTTTCTCGGTCATCAACAACGCCATCGCGGCGCCGTCGGAGAGCTGCGAGGCGTTGCCTGCGGTGACCGAGCCGCCTTCCTCGAACGCGGGTCCCAGCGCGCGCAGACCTTCGATGGTGGTGGATGGGCGGTTGCACTCATCCCGATCTACCGTGCCTTCCACAATCTCGGTGGCCTTGGTTTCCTTGTCTATCACACGGCGCCACTGCACCGTCATCGGTGCGATTTCATCCGCGATGTGACCGGCGGCATCCGCTGCGGCGTAGCGCTGTTGACTCTGCAGCGCGTATTGATCCTGTGCCTCCCGCGTCACCTGGTAGCGCCGCGCAACAACTTCCGCGGTGTTGCCCATGGCCATAAAGATGTCGGGTTTGTTTTCCATCAGCCACGCGTTCTCGGCGAATTCTGCCGGCTTGCCGCGATCGAGGCCGGTGATCGATTCGACCCCTCCCGCCATGATTACCTCCGCACAGCCGCTGTTGAGCTGGGTCGCTGCGAAGGCGATGGAATTGAGACCTGAGGAGCAGGCGCGGGAAATGGTGGTCGCCGGCACGGTGATCGGCAGGTTGGACAGCGCAACGGCGTGGCGGGCTACGTTGGCGGATTGTTCGCCGACCTGTCGACCGCAGCCCAGGATCACGTCTTCCACGGCGCCCGGGTCGAGCTCAGGGTTGCGCTCCAGGAGCGCGTTGATGCAGTGCGCGACCAGATCGTCGGAGCGGGTCAGGTTGAAAGTGCCCCGGTGTGCCTTGGCAAGACCGGTGCGTATGCAGTCGACTACAACAATGTTATCCATGTGGCTTCCTCTCTATATTGACCGCCGGTGATATTGACCGATGGTGTTCTCGTGTTTGTCGGCGGGGCCGCAGGTGGAACGGTTTGTCAGTCCGCTGCCGGAGCCTCGCCGATGATACCTTCCTCACGTAGTTGTGCGATGCGTGCCTCATCCAGACCCGCCGCGCTCAGCACCGCGTCCGTATCCGCGCCGGCGAGCGGGGATGGACCGCGGGGATGTACCTCGGCGTTGCCGAAACGCATCGGGACGTTCACCGTCGGATAACCGCCGAACTCGGGATGTTCGATCTTTGGAAACATACCCAACTCGATCGCGTGAGGATCCTGTGGGACTTCGTGGAGTCCCAGCACCGGCCCCCAGATCAGGCCGGCTTTGTCGAACACGGACCCCCATTCGTCGCGTGTGCGTTTGCTCATCGCCGCGTCGATCAGATCGATCAGCGCCGCCATGTTTTTGTAGCGTGAACTGGAGTCGACAAAGCGCTCGTCCTCCATCAACTCCTCGACCTCCAGCGCCTGGCACATGCGCGGCCAGTACACCGGATCGGGCATCATGTTGAAGACGACCCACTTGCCGTCACCGCACGGAAATCGATTGGCGGTGATCGCCAGCATCTGTTTGCGGGCTCGCCGACGGACCGGCGCGTGGTCGATGGCGGTAACGGCATAGTCGCTGGCCTGGGTCCAGACCGCGGTCTCGTACAACGAGGTTTCCACCGTCTGACCTTCACCGGTTTTCTCCATCTGGCGCAATGCCGCCAGCACGGCGCCGACCAGGGCGAGCCCGGTGGTGTGATCACCCTGAGCGGGGCGCGCCATCGGTACAACACCGTCGTCACCCTCGCGCGACGCATCGTACAGACCGGAACGCCCGAAGAAGGCCGTCACGTCGTAACCCGGGCGGGACGCCTCGGGTCCAGTGGTGCCATAACCGGTGAGGGTGGCGTGCACTAGCTTCGGATTGAGCCCCAACAGCGTGTCCGGGTCGAGGCCAAACTTCTGCTGCCGCGTAGCGAGCAGATTACAGAGGAAAACATCTGCCTGAGCAACAAGCTGGTGCACCAACTCTATCCCCTCCGGCTTATCGAGTGCCACGGTGATGGACTTCTTGCCCCGATTGTCGACGTCGAACTGAAAATCGTGCTGTTTCAGGCCCTCCTTGACGTCGTCGCTCTTCACCGGACGCCCCATGTTGCGCATCGGGTCGCCGCTCAGCGGTTCGATCTTGATGACGTTGGCACCCATGTCAGCCAGAATTGCACAGGCGCTCGGAGCCGCCATCCAGTTGTCGATCTCCACGACGGTGATGTCATCGAGTGGTCCTGCCAAAGTTGCCCCCTTGAAATTATTGTTGTGCGCTGATGCGTCAGTCAGCGTCCAGCGCTTTGAGCATGCGCTTTAGAGCGAAGTGGCGGTAGCTGGTATCGAGCAGCCCCTGCACCTCGTCGCGCAGCATCTCGTCGTGGATGTCCAGATCCAGCCAACCATTATGACCCGTGTACGGCGCAATTGTGTAGCGTTTGTCGAAGGTCAGCGCGGCCTGACCCTCCTGGCCTGCCCAGGTGGACAAGCGCAGTCGCCCGGCGCGAAAGTACAGTGTGCAGAAGTTCTTTTTGCCCGCGCGAAAGCAGGGATTGCCGAACTGGGTATCTTCGCGGGTCTCGGGATAGTCCAGGCACAGCTGCCGGATCTGAATCATCCGCGCCTGTGCTTCGGGCGCGTTGAACGGATCGAATTCCACCGGGTCGATGGTGCGGGAAGGCGGTTCGATTTCGATGGTCGGGCCCAGGGTGCTGGTAAAGGCTTTTGGGGCCACCTCGACATAGGCCTCGCGCACCAGGTCGGCTATGCGCAGCCAGCTCAGGCCCTGATCCAGATCCACGCCCAGCCAACCCTTGGGACCGACATAGGGGGGCACATAGAAATACTCTGGCTCGGCATCCACATATAAGGATTGTGCGCCCGGCGGTGAGCGCAGCCACAGGGCGAGGTGTCCGTCGCCATGGTGATTGATCGCGTAGGTCGCGAACACCTTGCCATCGACCACCTTGAAGTCCGCCGAGCCGTGGCTCATCACTTCTTCCGTGGCGGGGAAAGACAGACACACCTCGCGCACCGCAGCACTGATGTCTTTGCCGTTGTCTTCCGCGTTTCCTTTGACGTTCCTACGCCGCGCCGGCGCCTTGGTGCGTTTGGTTGGGGTGAGGTTTTCTTTACCCATGCTGGTCTCCCTCAGCCTGACATGAATATAAATGCTAGAATAGCGACTTTCTTTTCTCGGTCACAACGTTTGTTTTTCAAGGGTCATTTTCTCGGTTGGAGAATGGTCACGGTGGCGTTTTTTGTCGACTTTGTCGCCGTCGGCTTCTTTTTCTATAGCTATGGGGTTTTTTTTAAGGCGATCGCCGCTGAATTTGGTGATTCACGGCTGGGGGTAGCGCTCGGCTTGACCGTATCCAGCGCCGTGGGCGCCTTTGTGGCCCCGTTGGTCGGGCGATGGCTCGACCGTTTGCCACTCAAACGGATCATCGGTGCCGGGGCGACCTCCATGGCGGTGGGTTTTATGCTCTTGAGCCTGGTGCAAACGGCCTGGCAATTCTATCTGGTGATCGGCTTGTTCATCGGTTTTGGCGCCTCCTCGATGGGCCAACTCGCCACCAGCAAGCTGGTGACCAACTGGTTCGATCGCCGGCGCAGCGCGGCCCTGGGGATTGCCGCGACCGGCGTGTCTTTGTCCGGCGTGTTGATGCCTGCCATATCGGCGGAACTGATCGAACAGTTTGGCTGGCGCGACGGCTTCTTGGTCTATGGCCTCTTCACCTTGTGCATCGTTGTGCCGCTGGTGTTGCGCCTTGTCGTCTCCCGTCCGGAGGATGTCGGGCTGCTGCCGGATGGCGCGGCGAACTGGCAGGACCGCGAGCGCCCGCTGGAACCGGAGCCGCCGCGCATGGCTGCGGTGTTGCGCGACCGCAACTTCTGGGTCATCGCGATGGGATTCGCGATGATCTTCTGCTGCATGGGGGGCACGCTCACCCACATGGTGCCGCGCCTGACCGACCTCGGTCACACACTGTCCACCGCCTCCCTGGTGATGAGCCTGTGCGCCGGCCTGGGTATTGCCGGTAAGCTCGGCTTCGGCTGGCTGGGGGATCGGATGGGCTTACGCATCAACATGTGGATGATCCTGGTGGTGCAGTTCAGTGGTCAACTGATTATGTACCTCGCTCCGGACCTGGCGTGGTTTGCGCTCGGTGCGGCCCTGTTTGGAGTGGGGGTCGGCGGAGTCGTACCGCTGCAGGCGACCGCGGTGGGCAAGACCTTCGGGCGCGAACGCTTCGGCGCGGTGCTCGGTGCCATTCGGCCGGCACAATTTCCCGTGCAGATTCTGGGTGTGCCCTTTGCCGGATGGATCTTCGACCGGACGGGATCCTACGATCTGGCGTTCGAGACGTTTCTGCTGCTCTATGTGCTGTCGATGGTGATCTTTGTGTTTTATCGCGCGCCGAGTTTCACGACACAGCAGACGTCCCCAAGCCCGGCAGCCTGAGTGGAGTTGGTGAGCGCTACCCGCGATCCGATTGGTATCGCCCGCCAGGCTCGTTTCAGTTGCCAAACAGCTGCGCCATAAACTGCTCCTGCGCGCGTACCCGTTCCGGGTCCGGTTCCCCGAAGGCATCCAGAATGGCTGCGACACGTTCTTCGACCGAGCTCTTGAGTTCTGGGTGAGGTAGCAGGTAGAGCAGGTTATGTTTGATGCCTGCCACCACCGCGTCGGCCACCTCGTCAGCTTCGATGCTGGCGTTCATTGCCAGGTGCATGATCTCACTGTGCGCTGCGGCGGACGCCACGGCTTCGGTATCGCTGGGATCTAAGTCCGCCGGTCGCGTGCGCTCGCTGTTGAGGATCTTGGTGCGGACCATCCCGGGGCAGAGCACCGACACGCCGATCCCCTGTTCCTCCAGGTCGGTGCGTAACCCCTCCGACATGCCGACTACCGCAAACTTGCTGGTGTTGTACACGCCCAGACCTTGGGAGGTCACCATGCCAGCCATGGAAGCCGTGTTGACGATGTGTCCGCCTTCGCCGTGGGCTTTGATGCGCTTGATCCAGGTCTGGAGGCCGTTAATCACGCCGCCGACGTTGACACCCATGATCCAGTCCCAATCCTCGTAGGTGACGCTGTCCATGCTGCCACCGCGATACACGCCGGCGTTGTTGCAGACCACGTGGACGGCTCCAAACTCGGCCTCTACCTCGTCGGCCACTGTGGCGTATTGTTCGCGGTCCGTTACGTCGAGCACCTTGGCGCTGACCTTGGCGTTGCTGCCCGCCAGTCGATTGCTCGCACTGGCTAATGCGTCTGCGTCCACGTCGGCGATCACCACGCTCATTCCCTCATTGAGAAAAGCCTGAGCCATGGCAAAGCCGATGCCGCTCGCGCCGCCGGTGATGAACGCGGTTTTACCTTCGAGATGATCCATAGGTGCTCCCCTGAACTTTTTCCTTATGAAAATTGCGCTTTGAGCAGTTGTACCTGGTCGCTGCCGATCGGTGCACAGCGCACGCTGACCGCATCCGGCAAGACGTGCTCCGCCACATAGGGTTCGAAACTGGTGCGCGAAAACGGAGTGATGTCGCCGATATCCAACTCGACGCGAAATCCGTCCACGACGCTGAAGATGACGACCGACTCGGCTCCGGGCAGCGCAGCGTAGAGTTCCTGCTGTAGATCTCCCTGTTGTTCCCGGGAGCTGGCCACACCTTTGACGAGATACTTCAAGGAGGCTCGGGTCGTGGCTTCGGGCATGGGCGGACGGTCTCATCGAATGGTGGTGTGACGCCACCATTAAAACAGGTACGCTAAAGGCACGGCAACGGGTGAGGGGTTGCCGGCATAGAAGCTCGCGGAGCAGCGAACGCTCAGAGTGCAACAAGCCATCAGCTGACCATCCGCTAAGGACAACGCATGCAATGCAAAACGATATCCGTGTTGATCGCCAGCGTGTTGAGCCTGTCCTGTGCCTCACAGCCCGCGCCCACGAGCCAGAGTGAAGGACCCCAGATGATGACCAAGCTACGTGTTGAGCGGGTCGGTGACGGCCCTTTGATCCACCCCGGTCTCGATCTGAGCATCGGAAACAACATTCAGGGCCCGTCGTTGATTGCGGTGCCGGACTGGGTCGAGAATCGCCTGGGAAACTACTACCTGTACTTTGCGGATCACAAGGGTGCCTACATCCGGCTGGCGTACGCCGATGCGCTCACCGGTCCCTGGCGCATACACGTACCCGGGGCGCTGCAGCTACCCGATTCACACTTTCTCACCGCACCGCCACCGGTGAGCAAGGCGCAGGCGGAGCAGATCCGTGCCGCCTTCGTCGCCCGCGGCATGAAAATTTCCCATGACCCTGTCGCCGAGGTGACCGCGCCACACATCGCCTCGCCAGATGTCCACGTGGACGAAGCCCGGCGGCGAATCGTCATGTACTTCCACGGCCTGGAAGATGTGGGTTATCAGGTGACAAGGGTAGCCACTTCGCGCGATGGCATCGCGTTTAGCGCCCACCCCGAGGTTCTCGGGCGCACTTATTTCCGCGCGTTCGACTGGCAGGGTACGCGCTACGGCATGGCGATGCCGGGGCAGTTCTATCGCCTGGCGGATGATATGGGCCCCTTCGAAGAAGGACCTTTGCTGTTCAACCAGGATATGCGCCACGCTGCGCTGCTGGTGCGCGATGACGAACTGTTGGTGTTCTGGACCCAGGTTGGCGAAGTCCCTGAACACATCAAGGTGTCGTCGATCGATCTCACGGAGGATTGGCGGACATGGAAGGCGAGCGCGGGAGTGGAAGTGCTGCGACCCGAACGGGTCTGGGAAGGCGCGCGCGCACCGCTCACGCCTTCGGTGCGCAGCACCGCCTACGGCCTGGTGAATCAGTTACGCGACCCGGCCATTTTTGTGCAGGGCGAAGATGTGTATCTCCTGTATGCCTACGGAGGCGAGTCGGGGATTGGTCTGGCGCGGGTGATCTTTGATCAGGTCGCAGCCGGCGAGCCGGGTGGCTGAACTGGTCTGGTTTTCGGTGGCCGCGCAGCCCAGAAGCAGAAGCTACCGGTCAGCGAGAGGCCCGCGATGATCGTGAAGGCGCTGGTGTAGTTGCCGTAAACATCGAACATGATGCCACCGATCAGCGGCCCACCGGTCATGCCGATCATCACGATCAGGGACGAGATGCCCATGATGGTGCCGAACGAGGCGGTGCCGAAGTACTCGGCCCGTAGAGCGACCATCAGCGGGCCCCGCACACCCCAGCCGAGGCCGTGGCAGAGCACAAATAGGGCGATGCCCAGCAGGCTGTTCATATAGGTGAGGGCCAACAGACCCATCACGTGGCCGATCATGCAGGCCACGCAGAGCAGACGCTTGTTGAAGCGGTCGCCGAGATAGCCGCCAACAAACAAGCCGAGCAACTGAGTTCCCGTCATGAAGCTGAACACGATCCCGGCCTGCACGGTGGTATAGCCTTGGCCGAAGGTCAGGTGAGGGATCAGATGGGCCAGCATGGCTGAAACGGTGAACAGCGAAAGGCCATGGCCCGCGGATATCAGCCAGAAGGATGGCTCGCGCACTGCCTGGCGCCAAGTATGGCTGGTCTGGGGGGTGGCGGCGGCGCCATCGACCGTAGCATCGGTCTCTCTGATCCCATCCGCAACCTCGCCGATCTCTTCCGGGCGATGGCGCACCAATTGCACCAGCGGGCCGGCGATCAGCAGCACGGCGCAGCCGCTGATCACGGCCATCGTGCGCCAGCCCCAGGACTCCAAGCCGATGATGACCAGCGGCACGCTCAAGCCGCCCAGGGAGAAACCGATCTGCGACCAGGCGACCGCCTTCGCGCGGTGGCGGTCGAACCAGTGGACCAGCGAGACCATGAGGGTAGCAAAACCGCCCAGGCTCGAGCCCAGTGCGATGAGGATGAACGCGACGAAGTAGGTGGTGATGGAATCGACATAGGCGAAGGCAAAGAAGCCCAGGCCGAAGATCAGGGTGCCGATGGTGAGGATGCGACGCGGTCCGTAACGATCGACCAGCCAGCCCTGGAATGGCCCCAACAGACCACTTTCCAGGCGCGTCAGCGCAAACGCTGCTGACAAGACGGTCATGCTCCAACCGAATTCGTCCTTCATCATGACCGCATAGGCACCGTAGGAGTGCATCCAGGTCATAGCGCCCAACCATTGCACACCGGCGCAGGCGGCGACGATCCACCAGCCATAGAACACCGTGCCACCGGGACGGAACAATGCGTTCAGTCGTGGCTTGATCTCACCTATCCAGTCAAGCATGGCACTATTATACGCTAAGCGCGCATCTGCCGCTTGGCCCGTGGGGTTTGGTAGACTGACCTTGTGTTGGTCGGCACGTCAAACCGGGCTGGTCGAGCGAAGTTGGTCGAAGGCCAAGAGTGCTAAGAGTGCCAAGATGTGCAGGCGCATGTGATGTCAACGAAAGTCAGACCAACCCAACGCGGCAAACGAGGATTGGGCGTCAGATGCCGCGCTGCCAAATTTTAGGAATACAAGGGTAGGAGAGATGAAAGCAGAAACACTGTTACCGCTGGGTAAGCTGGACCCGGGTCTGCGCGCACCGGATGTGGCGCTAGACCTCGCTGCGGTAGCTGGCGATGCCGCCAAGGTAGACGCGATGGGTTACCACGCGTTGCTGATGGAGGAGACCAAGGACGATCCGTTCCAGGTGCTCGCTTTGGCGGCCCAGGCCAGCGAGCGAGTGCACCTAGGGACCTCGGTGGCGATCGCTTTTGCCCGCAGTCCCTATGTGGTCGCCCAGGCCGCCTGGACCGCCCAGAAGATCAGCCGTGGTCGCTTCGAGCTGGGCTTGGGTTCGCAGGTGCGCGGCCACATACGCCGGCGGTTCGGCTTGGATTGGCATCCTCCCGGTCCGTGGATGCGCGACTTCGTCGGTGCCGTCAAAGCAATCTGGCAGAGCTGGCAAAACCAGACCCCGCTCGAGTATGCGTCGCAGCACTACAATCTGAATCTCACGGTGCCCTTGTTCACCCCGGCGCCGATCGATTGGCCTGACATACCGATTCAAGTCGCCGCCGTGAATCCCTACATGGCGCGGGTCGCGGCCGAAGTGGCCGATGGTGTGCGCCTGCATCCGGTGTGCAGTCCAACCTATATCCGCGATGTGATCCTGCCGCAGCTAACCGCCCGCAAGCCCGGTTTCGAGGTGTGCTTGAAACCGCTGGTCGCCACCGCGCGCACGGATGCCCAACTCGAGGCGCGCATCCAGATCGCGCGTCAGCGCCTCGCGTTCTACGGTTCCACACCTGCCTACGCCGGGGCGTTTGCCGTCTTCGGGTTGGAGGATCTGTGTGCCGAGCTTGCGCAGCTGTCCAAGACCCAGCGTTGGGACGAGATGGCGGCGCGCATCGACGATGATCTGTTGCACGCGTGTGTGATCGTCGCGAAATACGATGACCTGGCCGCCACGATAAGCACCCGTTATGGCGATTGGTTGCAGCGCATAGAGGTGTCGATTCCTGTTGAGAACGCTGAAGATCAGGCGCAGATGGCCGATATCATTGCAAACCTTTCGGCGGATTGATCAACTGTGCGCAGGTTGTGCCCATGAGTGAAGTCAAACAGGCATTGGTGCTCAGCGGCGGCGGCGCGCGGGCGGCATATCAGGTCGGCGCGCTGCGCCACATCGCGCGGGTGATGCCGGAGTACCGCCCGCCCATTCTCACCGGCGTATCGGCCGGGGCGATCAACGCGGTCCATCTGGCGGCCTCGCCGCACGATTTTCCCGGTGCGGTCGAATCCCTGCGCGACTTCTGGCTGAGCCTCGATACCAAAAAAGTGTACGACACCGAGATGCGTAGCATGCTCAAGCGCATCGTGATCTGGGGCTTACGTTTCATCAGCGGTGGGCGGCTCGGCCAAGCGGATATTCGCGGCATGGTCGACAACGCCCCGCTGCGCGCGTTTCTGCGCGAGGTATTGCCGAACCGGGATGGTCGCATCGACGGCATCGAACAGAATCTGGCGGCTGGCGTGCTGGAGTCCCTGGCGCTGGTCACCACCAGCTACGGCAGTGGTCGCAGTGTGGCCTGGGTGGAGTCGCTGCACGAAGCCCTGTGGGAGGGTGGCCAACTGATCTCGCGCCCCACACAGTTCCACATCGACCATATCATGGCGTCCGCGGCACTGCCCATGTTCTTCCCCGCGGTGAAGCTCAACGCCGTCTGGCACGGCGATGGCGGCATGCGTTTAACCGCGCCACTTTCACCGGCCATGCACCTCGGCGCGACGCGCATCCTCGCGGTGTCTCCGCGCGCGCGACCCATCCAGAGCCTGCCGCCGGAACTGCGCGAACCCTACCCGTCGCCGGCGCAGATCGCGGGGGTGCTATTGAACGCGATCTTCCTCGATATGCTCGACTTTGATGCGCTGCAGATGTCGCGCATCAACGAACTTGTGCGGGCCTTACCCCCCGGTACGACCGACTATCGCAACGTGGAAGTGATGGTGCTGCGTCCGCGGGAGGATCTGGGTGAACTCGCCAAGGATCACGAGTTAGAACTGCCGAGTACGTTTCGGTTTTTTGAAGGCGGCTTGAACGACCGCAAGAACCGTAAATCAGATGCGCTGTCCATGGTGATTTTTGAGCCGGATTACCTGTCCCTGTTGATCCGCCTGGGCGAAGAGGATGCGGCGGCACGCAGCGACGAGATCGTCGCGTTTCTGCGCGGCGAAAGCTGAAGCCGAAAGACGCGGCTTCTGTCCCCTGCGCATTTCGTACGCATGCGGACGCGCTGACCGGTCGCTCTATGGCGTCAGTGGTTGTAGCAATTCGCGTAATAGGTGACGGTCGCCGGCCAGTCACTGAACACGCCGACGACGCTCACCTCGCGGGCCAGAAAGTCCAGGACTTCCAGCATGCGCGCCTCGTCGGTCATGTAGCCCGGCAGGCTTACGTACATGAAGTTACTCGGATCGGTGGCATCTCCGGCCTCAAAGGTCCATGCGATCAGGTTCAACCCAGCTTCGGCCGCGAAGCGGGCATAGTCGGTGCGGGCAAGCTTGCCGTTATCGGCAAGCCTCACCAGCATGGGCAGCGGCGGAGCGATGTTGCGCAGGCCGCGCGCGTAGAGGCGCTGCATATCTGCCAGGCTGGGGGTGAAAGCCGGATTGCGGGCGCGGGCGTCGAGAAAGACCACGTTGGCGGCCAATTGTGGGTATTCGTCGATCCACAGCCAGACGTCTTCGATATTGAACGACTGTGGGTGGACCTGGTCGAGGGGGACTCCGGCCGCCGTATAGTCCGCGATCAGTGCGCGTGCATAGTCCTGTTGTGAGAAGTCCTCCGCGAAAGGCATCTGCACCTGGGCGGCTTTCAGTTCGGGGATGAACGCCGCCCCCCTCTCACGGATCAACTCGATGCTCTGCGCGTGGGTCAACAGTGTTCCACAATTCACCGCCGGCCTATCGACGGGTGACGTTCTGGCCGCGAGGTAAGCATCGATGCTGGTGGCGTTGCGATCGACGAAGTCCGCCCGGGCGCATAGAGATTGAAACTGCTCGAGCGTGATATCTGAGGTACAACAGCGCGCCGTTGCCAGCGCATCTGGGCCGGCCGGACTGAACGGCTCTGCGCATTGTGCGGCAAGTTCTGTCTGCAGAATGTTGGTGGTGCTGTGCAGGTCGCATTGCGAGTGGCGACAAACCAACGCGCGATCTCTGGTGAATGTGACATCGCACTCGATCAATCCGGCGCCCATGTCTGCGGCGGCCGCATAACCTTCTGCCGTGTGCTCTGGATAGTGCAGCGGGGCGCCACGGTGGGCGATGCTGAACCGGGTGGGATGGAACGCGTTGTGCTCGCAGCTCAAGAGCTTGTCGCGCAGGCCGCCAGGGTTGAGGGCGCGCGCCAGCGCAACCGGCCTCGCGCTCGCCTCCTGTGCAGGATCTTGCTGCGGCTGACAAGCCACCAGGAACGTTAGCGCCAGGAGGAGAATGCCGCTCGCGCCGGGGCGTTGTCGGGTTACCATAAGCATTCGCTTGAACTTCGCTTAAGTTGATGGCCAGCATTTTAGTGGTGCAAAGTTACAATTTACACATGCAGCCGGCGTGGATAGCCGACTGCGTCGCGAGCGTGTCCGCCTGGGCTGGCCAACATGGTTACGAACACCGAACGCTCGACGATGTGTTCTTCGAGCGTTATGTACCGGCCTGGTACCTGGCCAAAGTCGATGGGCGGCTCCCGATAGCCGCGGATTTCGGGCGCCTGGCCTGGATCGCAGAGGTGCACCGCGACGAAAACTACGATGTCGTACTGTGGTTAGACGCGGACACCCTGATCGTCGCGCCTGATCTGCTCACGATCGAGCTCACGGGGGACCATCAATTCGGCCGCGAGGCGTGGTTGCAAGAGGTCGATGGCAGGCTGCGGGTGTACCGCAGCGTGCACAATGCCTACTGCGCCTTTCAGGCGGGCTCACCGGTGCTCAGCTTCCTGCTATTCGCCATCGAGCGCATGATGCGCCGGGTGGACAGCGCCCATATAGCACCCCAATTTGTGGGGCCCAAGCTTCTGACACATTTGCACAACACGGTTGGTTTTCAGCTCGAACCGCGGTTCGGGGCGATATCCCCGGACCTGGCCCGCGCGGTGCGCGAAGATGATGCCGCGGTGTTAGCGAGGTGGCGTCAAGAGCGTGAGGCGCCGCTGTTGGCGGCAAATCTATCGGCGTCGGTGGTGGATCCGCAGGGTGATGCGGGCGCGCGCCTGGTCGCTGAACTCACTCAACTTGAAGATGGGTTATAAGGAGACAATGTGGCATCCATAGAGCAAATTTACCCCACCGGACGTGGCTTCTCCCAAGTGGTGGTGGCCAGCGGGTCGCGGCACATCTTCCTTGCCGGGCAATGCGCGTTCGACCGCCAGGGGCGCATCGTTGGCAAGAGTGATCTGGCCGCGCAGACGGAACAGATCATGCAGAACATCGCAGCAGGCCTCGAAGCGGCGGGTGCCGGTTTTGCAGATCTGGTGCGTATGACCATCTATGTGGTCGACTACACGTCGGAAAAGCGCGACATCATGCAAGCGGTGCGGGATCGCTACATCGACCGCGATGGTGGACCGGCGAGCACCTTGATCGGGGTCGCCGCACTCGTGCACGAAGATTTGATGGTCGAGGTCGAAGTGCAGGCGTTGGTTTAGCGCGGTGCTATCCCATCCGTTGCGCCATGCCGCTAGAAGTGGGTCGAGAGTGACAAAGAGCCGTAGATATCCCGTTCGCCCTGGGTGCTGAATTCCTTGCTGCGGATAACATACGTATAGGCCAGGCGAAAGTGCCGGGTATTCACCACAACCCCAGCCTGCATATCACCTACCCAGGGTTCACGGCTCACCTCATGAGAGTCGCGGAAGTTGTTGCCGTCGAGAAAGATGCTGCGCCCCACCCAGCGGGCATCCACCCCTGCGTAAAGGTACCAACTCGCGCCTTCTCCGCGGTTGTAGAACTGTGACACCGGCAGGCTGGGGCGTATCCGCGGTGGTCCATAGTCGTGGTCCAGTCCGCGCCCGATGCGCGCCATGCCGCCGAGGCTCATGTGCACGCCGAGGTTCCCTACCGCAGCGCTGACGTGAGGTATCAGGTCGAACTGCAGCCCCATGAATTCCTCTTCGATTTCCAGGTCCAGCCATTTGCGTTCGTAGGCGAACGATACGACGGCTTCGTTCTTCAACTGATAGCGCCATCCCATGGCGGGTTCGACCCCGATGGCGTCATGCAGCGTGTTTTGAATGTGCTCGCCACCGGCGCCGGGACCGATCAGCCCGAGGCTGATTCGCCAGGTCTCGATCGAGACATCTTCGACCTCCAGGGTGAATCCTGCCGCGAGATAAGCGTGCGCGGCATAGGGCCGCTCATCCTCGAGCAGTTCAGTTGCGAGAATGTCGTTCGGGGTGTAGATCTCATGTCCCAGCGAGAGGCCGAGGTGAATCTTGTCGGTATCGGTGATGCCCGGGAAGATAAGCCCAAGTTCTTTGAGCTTCTGCGGGCCTTTGTCGATCTCGCTCACGTAGTTCAGCATGACACCGGAGGTGTAGTGTCGATCGGTACCGGTCCACACGTCGTTTTCAACCAACAGGTTGAAAACACCATCTGCCCGTACCGGGGCAACCGGGAGCAATAGTGCGCTTAACAGCGCCATCGCGGTCAACCTCGCTGAGCCTGGCAGTTTCGGTGCGCGGCTCCCCGTGAGACCGCCATCTGCGCCGGTAATGGAGGCGAAGACCGCTTGCGCGCAAGCGAGTTGGGGGCGAAGAAGGCGGTTGCCAGATTGCTGATTGAACAAGCGCTTTGAGCCTCGAGCGGGTTGAGTTGCGTTGTCGCAGGTGCGCTACCATACTCAGGCTGCGACGACTTACAAGGTCAAAAACACGGGAGAGAGCGCATGCATACTTTTGCTGATCCGTTGCGCCGAGCTTTGCAGATCGCAGCCGCCAAAACCGCCGTTATCGATCGTGATATGAGTTTTACGTATGCGGAGTTGGCCGAGCGCTGCGCACGTCTCGCGGCGGGATTATACGGGTTGGACCTTGAAAAGGGTGATCGTGTCGCCATCTGGTCTGACAACAATCACGAGTACATCGAAACGTACGTGGGCGTGCCCGCGGCTGGCCTGGTGGTGGTACCTCTCAATACCCGCCACGCTAAACCCGAACTCATCTATGCGCTGGAGGATTCGGGTACCCGAGTGCTGATCACGGACCGCGTTGCCAGCGATATCGGCGATGCCGTAGAGCACATCATCCAGATTGGCCCAGAATATGACACGTTGCTCGACACGGCGCCCATGCCACTGGGTGTGGGGGTGGAGGAAGATGATCTGGCCGGATTGTTTTATACCGGCGGCACCACCGGCAAATCCAAGGGGGTGATGCTCTCACACCGCAACCTCATCGCCAACACGTTCCATTGGCTGTGCTCCGTACCCCAGACGCCAAAAGACGTCACCCTGATCATGGCGCCGCTGTTTCACGCCGCCGGTTCCAATGGCGTGCTGGGCTCGATCTGGACGGCCGGCACCCAGATCACGCTGGGCGCGTTCGAACCAGAGGCCGTACTCGACATTGTCGCCTCGCAGAACGTGTCGGTGACGCTCGGCGTGCCGGCGATGCTGGCCGCCATCGCCGAAGCCCAACATGCAAATCCACGGCAGGTCGATAGCGTACGCACGATTGCGCATGGCGGTAGTCCGATCGCCACAGAAGTGGTTCGCCGGACCTGGACGGCGTTTCCCAACGCCGAGATGATCGAAGTCTACGGAGCAACCGAACTCTCGCCGCTCACCACCGGTCTGCGCGACGAGCAGGAGTGGCTCGATCACGATCGTGGTCGCTCGTGTGGCCAGGCGATTCCGGGAGTGGATGTACGCATTCTCAACCGCGACGGAGAACAAATGCCTGCGGGCGAGATCGGCGAAGTTGTGGTGCGCGGCCCGAACGTCATGCAGGGTTACTGGAACAAACCCGAACAGACCGTGGACGTGTTGAAGGAGGGCGCTTATTGGACCGGCGATCTGGGTTATATGGACGACGAAGGCTACGTCTTTCTGGTCGATCGCAGCAAGGACATGATCGTCTCTGGCGGCGAGAACGTCTATTGCACCGAGGTCGAAGAGGTGCTCTACAAACACCAGGCCGTTCTGGAAGCCGCGGTGTATGGCATTCCCGATGACAAATGGGGCGAAGCGGTACACGCCACCGTGGTGCCCCGTGCCGAACACAACAACATTGCGCCGGACGAGCTCATTGCTTTCTGCCGCGAGCACATCGCGGGTTACAAAGTTCCGAAGGGCATCGCCCTGCAACAGGAACCGCTACCCAAATCGGGCCCGGGTAAGGTGTTGAAGCGTGAGCTGCGCGCACCCTTCTGGGAGGGTGTTGATCGTTCTGTTAACTGACAGCGCCAGTTGCTGATGCTCCGTTCCTTCCGCTGTGTGCGCTCGCTCGGCCTTTTGCCGATCGGGCTGGTGCTGCTGCTGGGTGCTTGTGGCGCCGACCCATCGACGCAGGGCGCAGGCCCGGAACACACTGCTGCGGGGCCGGCCGAGTACCGCGATCTGCCGGAGATACTGGCCTCTGGCTATCTGCGGGTAGCGCAACAACGCTGGTCAGGCTTTGACACGCTGCCCAGCGAAGGCATTAGCATCAGCGAATACGAACGCCTGATCGAAATCTTCGCCCAGGACCTGGGGTTACAAGTGCGCTGGCTTGAGGTGGATGAGTTTGCAGGCTTGTTAGGCTCTGCCGAAGCCGGCCTGGTCGATGTCGCCATCGGGAACCTGACGGTGACCGATACCCGTCGTACCCGCGTGCGCTTCAGCCTGCCGCTGTCGCGCAGCGAGGACTGGTTGGTCGGCGATCCCGCCGGTACGCGCTTGGGAATACCCACGAATACTTCGTATTTGGACACCGCCGCCGCCGCCGAGCTCGAAATCGACCAACTCCTACCCGACTGGCAGGCGGACGAGGTGCTTGCTGCCATCGCTGATGGTCGCATCGATCGTACGATCGTAGATGCAGTTGCTGTCCGGCGACTACTCGCGTCCTACCCGCAGCTCGAAGTGCTGCAGCGCTTTCCGGCCAAACCGCTGGCCTGGGCACTGCAGAAAGACGCGATAGGACTGCAGCAACGGCTCGATGTTTTTCTTACCCAACGCCATCTGTCCGCACAGTCGCAGGACTGGGCGCTGCGCGACCTCGACGCGATCCGCACAGCGGGGCGCCTGCGCATGATCACGGTTTCGGGGCCACACACCTACTTCCTCTACAAAGGCGAGTTGATGGGCTTCGACCTGGAACTGCTGCAGCGTTTCAGCGACACCCAAGACCTGAGCGTCGAAGTGGTTGTCGCGGCCGATCGCGAAGAAGCGCTGCGCTGGTTACAGGAGGGACGTGGGGATATGCTGGCGGCGGCGACCACCGTTACGCCGCGCCGCCTGGCGGCTGGCTGGGTGTTTTCATCACCCTACCTGCGAATTGATGAGTACTTGGTCGGCGCCGACGAGAAGGTTTTGGAGGTTCACACGAATCCCGATTCCAGCCACTGGGACACGGCCCAAGCATTAGGGCTTGCCGTGCGCGCGGTCGAGGCGGATACCGAAACGCTGCTACAGCAGGTCGCGGTCGGAGAAATTCCCGGCACACTCGCCGATGCACACCTGCTCGATGTTGTCCTCGCCAACGGTGCAGAATTTGCGACCCGTGCCAAGGTCGCCGAAGCGCAGATCGCCTGGGTGCTGCGCGAGGATCAGCCGCAATTGCGAGCAGCCCTCAATGCATTCATCGATAAGGACTATCGCGGCCTGGGCTATAACCTCCTACGCCAGAAGTACTTTGGCAGCGAACGCCGTATCCGCAAACGCGAGCCGCATCGCCTCGATGGGCCGCGATTGTCAGCGTATGACGATGCGTTACAAGCTCTGGCGGCTGAACACGACTTCGACTGGCGATTGCTCGTGGCGCAGGCCTATCAGGAGAGTGAGTTCGACCCCAGCCAGACCTCTTTTGCCGGCGCGCGTGGGCTGATGCAGGTGATGCCGCGCACAGCGCGCCAACTGGGCGTCGACCCGGATGAGCTATGGCAACCCAACGTCGGCCTCGAAGCGGGAGTACGCTATCTCGCCTGGTGTCGCGAACGGTTTGAAGACGCGCTGCCCCTGTCCGAGCGCACGTGGTTTGCGCTGGCGGCTTACAACGCTGGCCCCGGCCATGTTCGTGATGCCCGCAAGCTGGCGGGGCAACTGGGTCTAGAGCGCGATCTGTGGTTCGGTCATGTCGAGCAGGCCATGCTCAAGCTCTCACAGCGTGAATACGCCCGCGCGGCCGCGCATGGTTATGTGCGGGGCCGCGAGCCGGTCAACTATGTGCGGGAGATTCGCCGCCGCTATCAGGCCTACGTTGATCACCTTGGCGAGTGGGAAACGCCATAGGCCCGCGCCGCAAATTTAAAGATTCGGTCCGCGCGGAAAGTCGGGGTCGCGCTTTTCCTTCAACGCGGCGACGCCTTCCGCCACCTCCGGTCCGCCAAACCCCAGCATCTCCAGCGCCGTGGAGGTGTCGTAGATCGGCCCCGCCATGCGCAGCCAGTTGTTCAAGGCGTACTTCGTCCAGCGGATGGCCGTGGGTGCGCCGGCGCATAATTTGCGCGCCACTTCCATCGCTTTGTCTTGCAGCGCGTCGTCGTCCACACACAGGGATACAAGGCCGATGCGTTCCGCCTCTTCGCCGCCCAGGCGATCGCAGGTCAGCAGGTAGTATTTGGATTTGGCCATGCCGCAGAGGATCGGCCAGATGATCGCCGCATGATCTCCCGCCGCAACACCGAGGCGGGTGTGCCCATCGGTAATACTCACGGATTTGGCGATGATCGAAATGTCGGCGATCAAGGCTGCGACCAGCCCGGCCCCCACCGCCGGCCCGTTGATGGCCGACACGATGGGTTTGCCACAATTGGTGATGTTGTAGACCAGATCCCGGGCTTCCTTCCAGATGGTGGCCCGGGTGTTGAAGTCCTCGGTCATCTTCTCGATCATCTCGAAGTCGCCACCTGCGGAGAATGCCTTGCCGGCGCCGGTGAGGATGACCACATCGATGTCCGGATCGTCGTCCACCTCGCGCCAGACGTACGTCAACTCGCGGTGCCCAACCTGGTCCAGGGCGTTGTATTTCTCCGGCCGATTGATCGTAATTTTCAAGATACGATCTGCCGGATACTCAAATTCCAGATGCGTGTATCCGCTGTAACGTGCTGCCATGCTGCTCTCCCGCTGAAGTTGAGCCCATGATAACCTTCTTTGCTAGGAGATGATGGGAGCACGACAAGTGTTATCGCCACACAACAAGAATCAACCTACCTCAGCAAAATCAGTTTAGGAGACACTATGTCACTTGCAGCAGCCCTAGAAACCGTCCAAGGACGCATCGGCGTCGCATCCGCACCCACCGAGTGGTTCGAAATCACCCAGGACCGCGTTAACACGTTCGCCGACGCAACACTGGACGATCAGTGGATCCACGTCGATCCCGAGCGTGCCAAGGCTGGTCCGTTCGGTGCTCCGATCGCCCACGGTCAGCTGACCATGTCCATCATGAGCTTCCTGCCGGGTTCCGAAGACCTCGGCGTGCCCAAGCTCGATGGTGTCAAGATGGGTGTGAATTACGGATGGAACAAAGTCCGTTTCATGAGCCCTGTTCCGGTCGGCGCGCGCATTCGCACCAGCGGCAAAGTGACCGGCGTGGAAGAGAAGGGCGGCATGCTGGAGATCATCAACGAGCTGACCGTCGAGATCGAAGGGCAGGACAAGCCGGCTTGTGTGGCCGAGAGCGTGTTGCGGCTCGTTTTCTAGACCAAACGCGGGTCGCGACTGGCGGCTTGCACATGCTGGATTGGTGGCTGCACAGAGTGCGGCCGAACATTCCTGCCAAAGACTTTCAAAAAGCAAAGACGGCAGGATATTGTGAAGGGTAGTTAAGGGGAAGAACGGTGGATATAGGCTTGTGTGTGGCCTCCCACGTGGGGGATATCGGTTACGTGGTACGGGCTGAGGAACTGGGCTATACCCACGCCTGGCTCGCCGACTCGCAGATGTTGTGGTCGGATTGTTATGCAACCCTCGCCCTCGTCGCGCATCAGACCAGCACGATCAAGATCGGCACCGGGGTTGCGGTCAGTGGCACCCGGCCTGCTTCGGTCAATGCCGCGGGCATTGCCACCATCAATGCCCTGGCACCGGGACGCACGTTCTTCGGCGTCGGTGCGGGCAATACCGCCCGGCGGGTGATGGGCTTGCCGCCGCAGCGGATCAAACAGTTCGAGGAATACCTGGAAGAGTTGGTGCCTTTGTTACGCGGGGAGGAAGCCGACATGCATGTGGCCGACGGCACCATTCCCATTCGGCATATCATGCCCGACAAGGGCTTTGTTAATTTCGATGAGCCGATCCCCCTCTACATCTCCGGTTTTGGCCCGCGCAGCTTGGGCCTGGCCGGCAAGTACGGCGATGGCGCGGTGCTCGCTCTGGTCGGGGATCCCAACGCCATGAACAGCGTCTGGCACATGATGCAGGAGGGTGCGCGCAGCGTGGACAAGAACATCGGCCCCGGCGAGAGCTACTACACGACCGCTCTCACCACCATGGTTGTGCTGGATGACGGCGAGGCGGAGGACTCACCGCGGGTCAAAGCCGAATGTGGCGCAATGGCGATGGCGGCGGTGCATTATTCCTACGATCAGTTCCGCAACTTCGGACATCAACCACCGAACGCGCTGTCCGGTATCTGGGAGGACTACACCACCTTGCTCGAAACCTATCCCGAAGAGCGCCGCCACCAGCGAATTCACGGTGGTCACAACTGCTGGGTGTTGGAGGAAGAGGAGCGCTTCTTGACCCCGGAGGTGCTGTCCGCGTCGAGTATGATTGGCACCCGCGAACAACTCATCGAACGGATCCACGGCCTGGATGCCGCGGGTTTGAATCAGCTCATGATCCTGCCGAATTTTGATACCCGGTTCGATGTGATCGAGCGGGTGGCCAAGGACGTCATGCCCTACGTCTAAATCAATAAAGCACCGCCAATCGGGTATTGGATTGGCGGTGCGATCTGTATCAACCCATTTAAGAGTTCAAATATGAGCGAAGCTACCTCCCAAAGCCCCGAGTTCTTGTCGTTGGAAGACGCGGCAGCAATGACCACTGGTACTCGGGTCACGTTCATCCCGGGCATGCCCGCCATGTATGCGGAGGCCTTGAAGAACATCTGCTACGTCAAGCAGGTGCCTCTGATCCGCGCCTTGCATCCGATGATGGGGATCGATAAGGCCACCGGCGAAGACCGCCAGGCGCGCTTGTATGAGCTGACGAGTCAGACCAGCTTGCCCACCATGTTTCACGATGACGAGCGCCCACGCAATGTCTGGATCGAACAATTGGCCTTGGCCGAACGGATCGGCGGGGCGGATGCGCCGCAACTGATCCCGGCGGATTTCGAACAGCGCGTCGAAGTCATGGGCCTGTGCGAGATCGTGCTCGGGGAGGACGGCCTGGTCTGGAACATGCGCATCCTTGGAGACAGCCCGCTCGGACGTAAGTACGGCTACAGCGAAGCGGCCAGCGTGGCGGCACCCGGTAAAATTGCGGGAGTGCTCAACGCCATCGACCGGCGCTTGCAGTCCCAGGAGGCGGCAGGCTCACCCTATCTGGTCGGCACCGCGGTCACCGCGGCGGACGTATACTGGGCGACCTTCAGCATGTGTGTATTGCCCCCGTCGAGTGAAATTATGCCGGTAACCCGACAAAACCAGGGCATGCTCAAGTTTTTTGCGGCCAATGGACAGATCCCCGTGGTGGCGCAAGCTTTGACAGAGCGCATCGCGGCGCACCAGCGTTACATTCTCTCAACCTACTGCGAAACCCCGGCAGTGCTCGGCGGGGATCCGATCTAGGCAACCAATCGCACGCGGCTCAATTTCGTGCGAGCAACTGCGTCGCAGCTCACAGAGCCTCTTGCAGTGTTGGCAGCCCGGCAACGCGCTGTGCTTCGTCCTCCCCGACGCTACGCTCGATCAATATCTCACTCGCCCGTTGGGCGGCTTGTTCCCTGACCTCTGGCGGACTCGTGTACAGCGCGATGCGTTCCTTGAGCACTTCCAATCTGGCGTCCCACTGTCCGCCGGGTGAGGCCTGCTCCAGAATGGGCGCCGACAGGGTGGTCGCCAAGTCGAGCGCGGTTGAACGGTTCCCCGTGTCGAGCAACGCGTTAGCCAGATAGTAGTCGAATAAACTGGTGGCCACTTTGGAGTCGGTGAGCGCTCGGATCTGTGCGCCGCCGAGCGTCAACTGCTCAACGGTGGCCGCCGAGTTGCCTTTGTGGAATTGCAGAATGCCCAGATTGCCGCGAATCAGGGCGCAGACCTGTGGCAGCCCTTTGGTTTCATGACAGAGTGTGCCGAGGGAGACTTGGAAGTCTCGGATAGACTCCTCGTACAGCCCGATCGCTGACTTCTGATGGGCCAAAGTTGTGTAGTTATTGGCGACCTTGAAGCTCTCCGGGCCGTAGATCGCCTTGAGGTTCACCATCTCTTCTTCCAGGACCGCAATCGCCTCCTCGTGGCGTTGCAGAAATCCGAGCAACTGCGCCTTCAGTCGATTGGCATCGGACTGCTGCCACGGGGCTACTCCGTGGCTTTCTACGAAGCTCTGGTCGCTGATCTCTTCTATCAGTTGCAGAGCGGACTCTATCTGTTGCACCCTGGCCAGTGCTTCCGCCTGATACACGGTAAGCTGATGCTTTAGCGACGGGTCGTCAGACGATCCGATACGTGAAAGAAGTTCACGCGCGATACGGTATTGATCGGCCGCGGCCGCAAAGTCCAAGCGGCTGGAAAGGAGCCTGCCTCGCGAGAATACCTGCTGATAGTCAAGTTGCGCCTCATATGCTGAGTCCGTCACCTGAGCAATCGCGACATCCACGCTGTCCAGCAGAACCTCGGCTTCCTGTATCTGGCCCGCAAATGCCATGACCTGAACTTTGGCCAGGCGCGATAACAGAGTCTCCGGGTGCTGCGCCCCAAACTGCCGCGTGTTGAGTTGTACCATGCGGTCTGCTTCATGCACCTGCGCGTTGAATTCCCCAAGCGCGCCGTACACGTCGCGCAGAACCGCGGACATTGTCAGCGCTGACCGGGTGTCCAAGCTCTGATTGGAATCGAGTCGTTTTGCGGCGCGATCCAGCGCGGCGACCAGCGAGGGCTTGGGCCCAACGCCCTCCACGCGTGGATCTGCGGTGCGCAGAATGTTCGCCACAAACTCGACAACATTTTCTTTGCGTTGTGCCTCCGCTTCGGCGAGCGCCTGTGCCTGGGTCGCGCGCCAAGCCAGGTACCCGCTGGTCAGCGTGCCGACGAGTGCCAGGATAAGCAGGCTTGCAACCCACGGTCGACGCATGCGCCAGCGCTCCAAGTCCTTGATCTCATCCAGTTCCAGGCGTCGCTCAGCCAATGCGTCCAGCTGCCTGGAAAAGGCTGGCACAGATTCGAGACGCTTGTCGGGATCCCCTTGCGTGGCAGCGTCGATCAACTCGACCAGCGCCGCGTCCGCAACTTCGGATTGCCACCCGGTCGCCAGCGGTTTGCGTAGATCGGCGACCACAAATTGATACAACATGACCCCCAACGCATAGATGTCGCTGCCGATGCTGAGGTCCTGCGCATGCAGCTCCGGTGCAAAGTAATGCATGGATCCGGCCAGTTCCCGCTCGGTCACGGTCATGCCCAGGCGTGGGATGTTGTGTTTTGCAAACAGCTGCTCGTTGAGCAGTTTGGAGTTGCCGAGATCGGTGAGTATCGGCTGGGCCGTTGCGGTTGAGTCGCCTGCGAGCAGCCAGTTGCGAGGCTTCAGATCGCCGTGGATTACCCCGATCCGGTGGAGCTTGGCCACGGCCTCCAAGAGCCTGCCGAACAGATCCAGGCGTTGCTCCAGGCTCATCCCGGCCAGCGTATCAGGAGATGCCGCCCAGGCATCCAGGTCCTGTTCTACGAAAGGAAACTCCAGGTAGCGGGTAGGTATGGAGAAGTTCTGGCCTCCCGGGATGCCGAGGTCCACATCGCCGCCCAGTTCTTCGGTGACCAACTGCCAGATCGAAAATTCTCGTTCCAGCCGTCCTGTGCCTTTTTCGGTATATGCGGTTTTGATGATGCGGGTATGGCCGCGGTGGTCGTTCGCCTTCCACACTTCCACTTCGTTGTTGGTGTTCAAGCGTTCGACCAGGGTCAGGTCAGTATCTTCGAGCACGCGACCCGGGCGTAGCATCTCGTTCGGGGCGGTGGCGTCGATCAGGCGTCGACTCACCGAACCGTTAAAGCGATACCCCTTGGATTTGACCGTCTCGATCAGCTTGCCGAACTCACCAAGCTCGTTACGCAATTTTGACATCGCGTTCTGGATGACCTGCTGACCTGCGAAAGTGTGGTCGCGCATGTTCACGATGTCTTTCGGTCGAAAGAGCATCGCGGTCAGCAACTGCAGGGGGAGGGGCTCCAGATGACGCTCTTCGCCGGCCACGGTCAGCGTGTTGCGTTTTGCGTTCAGGACGATGTCCTGATCGCCGTAGGTGAACTCATAGTTGTTGGCTGTGAGGCGCGAAGTCATCGCATTGGCGTCCTTGTTCAATGTTCTCTAGTGGCCGGAAATATATGATATTTAAAGGTTTTTTGGTTTGGTTAGGTTCCCGTTAGTGCGTGTCTGGGCGGCATTGGTTAGCTTGGCCAAATGCTTATCCGCAACTTCATAACCATTTTTGCCGCGTGTTCGGTGGCCCTGATCGGCCCCCTTCATGCGAGTAACGAAACCGATGGCACGGAGGCGGTAACGACGCCCGACGCCG
>JBCCHL010000035.1:0-29033 GCA_039028775.1 Pseudomonadota bacterium
GATCAGAACCCGCAACGTACCCTTGCGGCAGCCGTTGAATCAGCTGTGCGCCGCCAAACGTGCTCTCCTGCTCGTCAAAGCCCACGCTGTGCCCCCGCGCCGCCAGGCTGTCGCGCAGCGCGGGTGGGAAACCCGCTTCGAGGCCGACCCTAAAATCCGGGTAAACGTGCCAGCGCGGCGCGTCGCTCGCCGCCTGAGGATTCTGGCCGTGTTCGCAGATCCGGCTCACCATCTGCACGTGACCCTGGTGCTGCATGTGCCCGCCCATCACGCCAAAACTCAGCAACGGGTTGCCATCGCGGGTCACGAAACCCGGGATGATGGTGTGGAACGGCCGTTTGCCCGGCCCCACGATGTTCGGGTGGCCTGGCTGCAAAGAGAAACCACTACCGCGGTTCTGCATGGCGATGCCAGTACCCGGTATCACGATGCCAGAGCCGAACGCCAGGAAGTTCGACTGGATATAGGACACCATCATGCCACCGGCATCGGCAGTGGTGAGATATACGGTGTCGGGACCGACCGGTAACGCAACCGGCGGCAGCGGTCTTGCCTCTGCCCCGACCACTGCTGCTGCGCGGGCCAGGTCCTGCGGGTCGAGCAACTCGGCAGGCGTTTTGTGCAGATAGTCCGGATCGCTGATGTGCTCCTGTGCGGCGCGCACCGCAATCTTCATGACTTCGACCTGTTGGTGAACCCAGGCCTCGCTGTCGAGGGCCGGCGCCGGCAGGTGTTCGAGAATCCCCAGGGCGATCAGCGCGGCAAGACCTTGTCCATTGGGCGGAATCTCATGCAGGGTAACGCCGCGATAGTCCTGTGCCAGAGGCGTGACCCAATCCGCGGCATGGGCTGCCAGATCCTGGCGACGCATCGCACCACCCTGCTCGAGCGCCGCAGATTCTATGGCGTAGGCCAACTCGCCGTGATAGAACGCTTCTCCCTCACTCTGCGCAATCAGCCGCAGCGTGTGGGCAAGTTCGGGGCGCCGAAAGCGTTCCCCGGGGCGCGGCGCAGGCAGAAAATGCGCGGCGAAGGCCGGAAACTGACTGTAGTGCTCCGCCATCAATTGCCAGTAGAACGCGGTTTTGGGGCCGACCAGAAATCCCTCTTCAGCATAGTGGACCGCCGCTTCAAACAAATCTGCAAACGGCAAGGCGCCATAACGTTGTGACAAGGCTACCCAGGCGCTGACCGCACCCGGCACCGTCACCGCATCCCAACCCCAGGTCGGCACTTTCTCCCGACCAGCAAAGCGTTGCGGGGTCCAGAGCGCGGGTGCGCGCCCGGAAGCGTTCAGGCCAACCAAGCGTTCCCCATCCCAAAGGATGCAGAACGCATCGCTGCCTACGCCGTTGTTGTTCGGTTCGACCACCGTCAGCGTGATGGCGCTTGCCAGCGCCGCATCGACCGCATTGCCGCCGCGCCGCAACGCGTCGATCCCCGCCTGGACTGCGAGGGGTTGCGATGTGGCCACGATATTGTCCGCCGCGACGGGCGCGCGACGGCTGGCATAGGGCAGAGCGGGATCGTACATCGGATTTTCAAAAGACAAGAACGACCGGAGAAGCAAAGCACGGCCCCCGGTCCGAGCGCAATAGCGCTAAGCAGCATTTCCGAAGCAGGCTTCGTCCAGCGGTACGGCGGCATCAGAACTTGCTAAGGTTAACCCCCGCACAGGCATTGGACCCCATGAATAACAGCATACCCATCCTCCCCGTCTCTGCACAGATCCAGACCGCCCGCGACAAGTGGCGTTACACGGGTGCACAGCGGCCGGACTTCGCCGAAGCGACCAGCGCAGGTAGCATCAGTGTGTGGGACTTCCCGCGACCGCCTGTCATCCACAAGGTTCCGGTCACGTTGCGGATCGCGTTCAAGGCGCGAGAGATCGCTCTGACCGACCAAGGACTGTGTGTCTACGAGACCGCCAGCGCCCCGACCTACTACTTCCCACCCGAAGATGTTGACCTGAGCGCTCTGGCCTTCGGCGAGATGTCGTCCATCTGCGAATGGAAAGGGGTGGCGCAGACGATTACGGTTGCGGGGCAGCCCGGGGCCGGTTGGCGCTACGTGCGCATGTTTGAAGAGTTTGCCACTCTCTTTCACTACATTGCGTTCTACCCGACTCGCCTCGAATGCTATGTCGGCGACGAGCGGGCGTCCGGACAGCCGGGGGGCTTCTATGGCGGCTGGGTCACCCAGAGTCTGCGCGGGCCGATCAAAGGTGAACCGGGGAGCAGCGATTGGTAGTTAGACGAGTGCAGACTACGCGCAACCCCGCTTCAGTAGCAGTAAGGAGTTTTACGCGTGCAAAACAGTTTCGCCAACGGGTTGCTCCTGATCGGAGCGATCCTCTTCATCGCTGGTCTGATCGCCAAAACCGGCGTCTTGAGTTGGTTCGGCAATCTGCCCGGGGACATCCACATCAAGGGCGAGAACTTTCAATTCTTCCTGCCCCTGGGTTCGATCATTGTTGTATCCATCGTCATATCCCTGGGATTAGCCCTGCTGCGCCGCTTCTGGTGATCTGGAGAGCGTGGGCCACAGATCACGCGCCAGACCTGTCCGCATCACGCGTCGCCACAGCCTGAAGAATGGCAAGCTTGCGCGTATGATCGGCGCTGCGCCATGCCGCGATCTCATCCGAGGTTCGCCCGCAGCCAATGCAAACGTCCTGTTCGTCCAACGCGCAGATCGACACGCACGGGCTGAGGATTTTTTCTCTATCCGCTGGGTCGTCGTTAACGATCATACGGCGATGATCAGGCGCACGGCATCGAGCTCCATCTGGGCGTGCTCGATGTGCTGGCGGACCTGCGCTTGCTGGGTGCGAAAAAACTCGATCTCTGTATCACGGATATTCGCGTTGACCTTCTGCAACGCCTCCAGGCGCACCTCCTCTGAGCCCACCAGTTCCTCGACCCGCTGCAAAGCGGTCGCACGCTGCGCGCTCGCGGCGTCAGCGGCCAGGGTCTGGGCACGCGTCAACAACGTCTCGACCTGGCCACGCACCTCTTTAACAATCGCCATGCGTGCCGATTTACGCACTTTGCTGCACAGGCCATTGAGCTGAGCATGGTTGATCACGCCGGACAGGTCGCGCCCTGAAGTCTCCAGCAAAACCCGCGTGGGTGTCGGGCGCAGAAAGCGTCCCATTTGGTACTTCGCCGGAGCGATAGCCTTTAGGGTATAGAACGCTTCGAGCAAGATCGTGCCGGGCGGCAGAGCTTTCAGTTTGATGGTGGCCAGATTGGTATTGCCCAGTTCGCTGCCCAGCAGCACCTCCAGCAAGCCGCTGACCAAGGGCGCCTCCCAGCTGAGAAACTCCATATCTTCGCGCACCATCGCCACCTCACGATCGAAGGTCACGGTGATGCCATCGTCGCTCAACGTGGGCAGCATCAGCGCCATATGTTCAGACGGGCGCAAGACCAGACTCTCTTCGGTATGGTCTTCGTAATCGACACCGAGCACGTCGAAGGCTTCGAGCAGAAAGTCCCGCAACGCCGGGTCTGCATCGATGGCACGCACCGCATCGATCAACTCTCCCGCGACTACCGGGTCACACGAGTTGCGCTCCAGCAGGCGATCGCGACCCGCTGCCAGGTCGTCGCGCATCTGCGCAACCCGTTGCGCGGTATCCCGCAACAGCTCAACATAGTCTTCACCCGGCGCGTCGAGGACCCGTTGCAGCCGGTCGGCGAAATGCTGGTACACCATATAGCCCGCAGAGAAACTG
Organism: Pseudomonadota bacterium; assembly: GCA_039028775.1. Classification (GTDB taxonomy): domain Bacteria; phylum Pseudomonadota; class Gammaproteobacteria; order Pseudomonadales; family Azotimanducaceae; genus UBA4421. The sequence continues at coordinate 3,740 of JBCCHL010000035.1, forward strand.
TTGCGGAACGCATCCATACCTTCGTGGTACCAACGCCACAGAACCTCTTGGGCCGTGCCTTCAACATAGGGTACGTGGATGTCCACCTCTTGCTGCTGCCCGATCCGATCCAGGCGGCCGATGCGTTGCTCGAGAAGATCCGGGTTCAGCGGCAGGTCGAACAGCACCAGATGGTGCGCAAATTGGAAGTTGCGGCCCTCGCTGCCGATCTCGGAACAAATGAGCGTCTGCGCGCCACCGTCGGTGTCCGCGAAGTAAGCAGCGGCACGGTCCCGCTCGATGATCGACAAACCCTCGTAAAATGCAGCGCTGCGGATCCCGACATTCAGATGCAGATGGTGTTCCAGATCCAGGGCGGTTTTGGCGGCGTGGCATATGAGCAGGATTTTCTCGCCCCTATGCTCTCTATAAAAAGCTTCCAACCAAGCCACCCGCGGATCGCGACGCACCCAATCGGCGTCGCCACCGGCGGCACACTCCGGATACAAACCACCGGGGTGATCATCGCCCGGCTTAAGGGCGTAGACATACATGTTACGGCGCGGAAAGCCGTCGACGTTGCCGCGCGTGTTACGAAACAGAACGCGTCCCGTGCCGTGACGATCGAGCAACTCCGCCACCAGCTTGTCGGCCGGTCGCTCCCCGTGGCCAGGCCCCAACAATTCATCCAACGCTGCGAGCGAAGACGCACTGAGCGCCCGGTCCGCAAGCAATTCCTCGGCGACATCGCTCAAGCTCGCAAAGCGATCCTGCTCGGCGATGAACTTGTCCAAACTTGAGAAGCGCGAAGGATCCAACAGACGCAGGCGAGCAAAATGACTCGCCTGACCGAGCTGTTCCGGCGTAGCAGTGAGCAGCAGCACGCCGGGTATCTGCTGCGCGAGCTGTTCGATCACACGGTACTCCACGGAAGGGGCTTCCGCTTCCCAGCGTAGGTGATGCGCTTCATCAACGATCAACAGGTCCCATGGCGCCGCTAGCGCCTGCGCCAATACCTCGACATCGTCAGCCAGCGTGCTCAGCCCACAGAGGATATGTTGCTCGCTCTCAAACGGGCTTACCTCGCCGTCTTCGACCAGCGCCTGGATGCGCTCGACGTCGAACAGCGCGAAGTGTAAGCCGAACTTGCGCAACATCTCCACCAGCCATTGGTGCAGCAAGGCATCGGGCACCACGATGAGAACTCGGCTGGCAAGCCCGGTCTGTATTTGGTTGTGCGCGATCAGTCCGGCTTCGACCGTCTTGCCGAGGCCAACTTCGTCGGCGAGCAGCACGCGCGGGGCATGTCGCCGTGCGACTTCGGAAGCGATGTACATCTGATGGGCCAGCAGCGATACCCGTCCCCCGACGAGGCCGCGCAGACCTCGTTCGTCGAGCAGACCTTGATGCGTGAGCGCCTGCACCCGCAGAGCAAACTCCTGGGCGTTATCCACCTGGCCGCTGAACAGGCGCTGGGTCGGTGAACTGAGGTTGACGAAGCCGCTGATCTGGGTCTCGGGCAGCACTCTATCGGCGGTCGTCTCGTCGTCTACCAGATAGCAGAGCAGGCCATCAACGCTCTCGACCTGGGAGACCGTCCATTCATCGCCCGCAGCATCGGTTAGGGTATCTCCGATCTGATAGATCACCCGGGCCAGCGGTGAGTTGGTGACCGCATAGACACGATCTTCTTCCACCGCCGGGAAGCGCACCGTGACGTGACGCCCCTCTACCCCTACGACAATGCCAAGACCCAAGTCTGTTTCGGTCTGGCTCACCCAGCGTTGCCCTAGAACAAAATCCATAGATGCGTAAACCGACCTCGCGAAAACTGCATGTAGGCGCCCGACTAAGGCCGCCAACGGGCGGCGATTCTAGCAGAATAACCGGCCGTAGCCAGCGCTCGGGTGGTGGTGTCGCCGAGCGCGCTTGTCGGCGCAATGCCAGGCTAGGGGTGATACTCGAAGTACGCGTTGGATACCACGGTGCGATCCGCCACCTTGGCCGCAAACACCACACGCCCCGGCCCGTCCTGCCAAGCTTCGACCTGGAGTTCATCCCCCAACATCACCGGCGCCGAAAAGCGTACCTTGATCGTCTTGAAACGCTGTGATTCGCCGCCGCACAACGCTTCCAACAATAATTGTCCGCAATGTCCGAAGGTACACAGGCCGTGCAGTATCGGCGCGTCAAAACCGCCAAATTGTGCTGCCGCGGGATCGATGTGCAGCGGATTGTAGTCGCCGGACAGGCGATAGATATGGGCTTGATTATCGGGCACCAGCGCGCTGGCGGTCAGGTCCGGCGCCTTTTCAGGCACCGTGATTTTGGCCGAATACGTCTGTCCCGCGCCCGTGAACGGCTCGATGTCACCGAGCGCCTCTACCCCGCGCCGAAACGAACCGTTGACCATGCGCAGGTACACCTCGCCATTCTCATCGGTCACCTGGCTCTCGGTTTCAACAAAACCATTCCCGGTCCCGCGCGGATGTGCGCCGATCAGGCGGGAAGATACCAGCACTGCCCCCGAGGTCGGCAGCGGTCGCAACACCTGCAGATATCGCTCGGCATCGATGTTGAGCGGCCCGGGCGACGGCGGTATCAACCCAAGGTCGATCGGCGCACCCGCACCTCCCCAACGGATTGGAAACGTGGGGAACACTGCAAAGTCCTCATGCCCCTCATACACAAAACGCAGGTCGCGAATACCGATACCCACCGCATAGAGCAGCACATCGCGCTGCTCGTACTCAATCCGTACCGTTTCTCCCCACGGGCCCGGCTCACCGCCGGGCAGCGCCGCTTGCGCTTGATAAATCGCCATCTCTTTCTCCCCTGGATTCCCTCAACTGTCGATTGTGTTGCACCCTCGAATTTGACGCAAGCCGCAGTTGGAGAGACAGGAATCACGTTGATCCTGGCCCGCAAAACCGCGACTATGCAACCAGGGAGGGACACAACATGTCCATATTCAGGTCAACTCTACAGCCGGCTCTGGCGGTCTGTCTGGCTACTGGCACCGGGGCGGACGTTCCACGCACACCGGCCGGTCACCCGGATCTGAGCGGCTTTTATGACAGTGCCACCCTCACTCCCCTGCAGCGCCCGGTCGAACTCGGCGAGCAGAAATATCTGAGCCGCGAGGAAGCGGACAGGATAGTAGCGCGCACGTCGCAAGCACGTACGGCGGCCAATCAGGCGACCAGCCCGGACCGCGAAGCGCCGCCGCTGGGAGGGGAGGAAGGGCCAAAAACCGGCGGTGGAGGCGGCACCGGCGGCTATAACAACTTCTGGTTGGACTACGGCGACGACGTGATTGAAATCGACGGCAAGGTCCGCACATCGATCATCTACGATCCACCCAACGGTCGGCAGCCACCGATGACACCCGCCGGACAGAAAAAAGTCGCCGAGAACTTTTCTTCCTTTACCTACGTCAACGATGGCACACCCAGCTGGCTCGACAAGGAAGGCCCCGGACCGTTCGACGGTCCCGAATCCCTCGCTCTAGCTGAGCGCTGTCTGCTGGGCTTCAGTGCCGGACCACCGAGCATTCCCGGCGTCTACAACAACTTCAAACGCATCATCCAGACCGAGGACCATGTGATGATCCTGCTCGAAATGGTCCACGACGCGCGTGTGATTCGGTTGAACTCCGAGCATGCGCCCAAGGACCGCCGCACCTGGCTAGGGGATGCGATCGGCTGGTGGGAGGGTGATACCCTGGTTGTGGAGACCACCAACTTCAAAACCCACACGGGCTTGTACGGTGGCGATGAGAACCTGCAACTGACAGAACGCTTCACGCTGCAGGAGGACGGCAATCTGCTCTACGACTTTACCGTCGATGATCCAACCGCCTGGACCGCCCCCTGGAGCGGTGAATACGTCTGGCAGCGCAGCAAAGACAAGGTCTACGAGTACGCGTGTCACGAAGGCAACTACGCGATGGGCAATATTCTGCGCGGCGCTCGCTTGCTGGAACGCGAAGAGCTCGAGCGTCGCGCCGAAGCGGCCGGTGAAGACTAGGAGCCACAACACACCAATGTCCCAGCAGCAGTCCTTTCGCGCCGGTTGGTGGATCGTCGCTTTCACATTCAGCGTGCAGTTCGTGTCCATCGGACTGGCCTACTATGCGTTTGGGGTCTACCTCAAACCTCTGAGCGAAGCCTTAGGTGCAGATCGCTTGCAGATCTCATATGCCATATCCATCCAGGCGATCTTCATGGCATTGATCAGTCCCTACGCGGGCAAGTTGTTGGCGGAAAAGTCGGTCAAAGTGATCATGATCGTCGGCGTCGCCTCTCTCGCGTTGGGCCTCGTGCTGCTGTCACAGATCACCGCCCTATGGCAACTTTATCTGCTGTTCGGCGTGCTGGTAGGCACCGGCATGGTGCTGCTCGGGACCATTCCGGCCAACATGCTGCTGGCCAACTGGTTCACGCGGCGACGGGGAACGGCGATGGGCATATCCCAGTTCGGCGTCACGATCTCGGCCGCGATCCTGGTCCCGACGGTCACCTGGCTGATCCTGACCTACGACTGGCGCACCGCTTTCCTGGTATGCGGCATTGGCACTGCTATATTGCTGCTGCCGATGGTGTTCAAGTTTGCAATCCGTGCCCCCGAAGAGTTGGGCCTGCACCCGGATGGCGACCCAACACCACCCCCGATGGAATCTCGGGGCGGTGAGTTGTGGAATTTTTCCCGGGCGATCCGCAGTCCGGACATCTGGCTGATCACGCTGATCGTCGGCCCGTGTTTTATGGGTATCGCCTCAATCGTGCTGTCCTTGCCCGCACACATCACGGATTTGGGGTTGTCGCCCCTGGAGGCATCTTCCATCGTCTCGATAACCACATTCCTCGGGGCGCTGGCCAAACCACTGTTCGGCATTCTCGCGGATCACTTTAACAAGCGCATCGTCATTGTGATCGCGATTGTTCTGCAGTTGATCGGTGTCAGCATCCTGATCAATGTGGAAAGCTACATGGGACTTGCCACCGCGGGTTTCTTTTTCGGCCTGGGGTACGGCGGCATGGCGCCCCTGTGGTCGATCATGCTGGCGATGAAGTTCGGTCGCGAGTCCTTCGCCCGAGTGATGGGCGCCAACATGCCGCTGCTCATGCCGTTCAATCTGGCCGGCCTACCACTCACCAACTACATTTTCGAGCAGACCGGCAGTTACCTGCCGGCCTTCACGATGCTGCTCGCCGGCTACGTGATCGCGGTCATCGCGCTCTTCATCATCGACCTGAAGGCTACTGAGCCTGAGGCTCCAGGCGTAGAAAATACCGCGGCGGAAAACCTGTAAGGATACGAAAGAACAGCGGCAAGGCATTTGCCGTGTCCACTCGTTGGTGTTCGGCCGCGTCTACCTCTACCGCGGTGTAGACGCCCTGTTCACCGCCGGCCAATTTGACCTCAACACGGGGATTGCTGCGGGCGTTGTTAAACCAAGCGCGTGGCCAATGATTGGCGGCCACATAGAGCTGCCCCTCGTGCTCGAGCTGCGCAAGGACCCGAGGATTCTTTACCCCATCGGCATCCTCGGTGGTGATAACCAATGTCGTTTCGTTCGCAGGTTGGTAATAGCCTAACAAGCTTTCGAACAAAACCACCAGGCCAACATAAATCACGCCTAGAATCAGGAGAATTTTGAGTGCCTTCATGGCCGCCCCTCTTTTTCTTTAATTCGACTGAAATCAATACTGTAACTGTGCAGAAACCCACCGCAAATGGTGAACCAAATGATATACAGCAAATACGCAAGCAAGCATAGCGTGGCGAGGTGCAATGGCAGCCCCGCACAGGGCCATTCCGCACCAATTCTCGACAAGTTACCTCAAGCTACAAAGCCCGGCCAGCCACTCATGTAGTCGACAAATTTCTCCGACAAGCCTTCGGACTCGAGATACTCGCGGGTGACGGGTAGTGCCACCGGCGTAAAGTCACCGGCGCTCACGAGCTGGGGGAAATTATGGTGCAGTATTGCCGCTCGGCCGAGCATAACCCAATCGCACCCGGCGTCCAGAACGGCACCGGCATCGGCCGGGGTGCGAATTTTACCCGCCACGCCCAGGCGGGTGGCGCCACGGGGTAACTCCACAAAGTGGCCAAGCAACGACTTGTCCTGATGGGTATCCTCTTCCGGCTGTTTGAAGACATCCCACAGCGACATGTCGAGGAAATCGAGTGCGCCACCGGTCATCAACCGCTGCGCCTGCTGCTTCACTTCGTCAAGGTGCAGGCCAAACCGCTCGGGACTCAAACGCACGCCGAGGATGAAATCATCGCGACACTGCGCTCGCACCCCCTCAATGATCTCATCCAGGATGCGATAGCGATTCGCCAGGCTGCCGCCGTATTCATCATCCCGGCGATTGGTCATCGCGCTGAAGAACTGACAGAGGATGTAACCATGGGCACCATGCAACTCAACCCCATCAAAGCCAGCCCGTTCGGCCCGGACAGCGGCGGCGATAAAATCGTCGCGCAGATTCTGCACCTGCGTATGGGTGAGCCCTCGGGCGCCGGTCTCTTCGTCCGCTGACGGACACACCGGCTCGGTACCGATCAGGTCTGCAGGCGAACGCATACCCGCGTGATGTAACTGGACGATCGCCACGCTCCCGCAGGCCTTGATGCGAGCGGCCAGGCGCGTGAGGCCCTCCAAGTGGCTATCCGACCAGACACCCAGCTGTCCCGGGAATCCCTTGCCGATCGCCTGAACGTGCGCGGCGCAGGTCATGGTCAGGCCAAACCCACCCTCGGCACGCATGGTGAGCCAGCGGTACTCCTCGTCGGAGAGCACGCCATCTTCGTGGCTCTGGCTATTGGTGAGCGGTGCCAGCATGAAGCGATTCTTCATCCTGGGTCCACGTGGAAAGTCGAGCGGGGTAAACAAATTCACGAACAAAACCTTGGCTGCGGATAAACCCTAGATGATAACCCAACCGGCAGAGCCGGGGCACTGCGCGAGCGCCAGTCGCGCCACACTCCTGCGCGGACGCGGTTCGTGCGCGACTAACCCCCGCTGACCCACACCGGCGACGACCAGGCGCGTTCCTGAATGGTCGCCGGCAGACTCGCCTTCGGGGCCAGACCTGCGCGCAAGGCATCCCAGGTCGACCAGCGGCAGGTCGGATTCTGCAGCACCCGCACGTAATAGAACGCTGTCTGTCCTGCCGTATATTCGGGGTCTTCCCATAGCGCGGTCAGTTCCGCAGCACCAAGCCCGGAATCGACAGCACAGGTCTTCAGATCGACCATCGCCTCGTTCGGTGCGCACCGGTGGGTCGCAGCGTCGGGTGTACCGACGCCACACGCCACATCAAATACCTTCTCCTGCGCCACGCCCTCCGCGACCCAGCCCTTGATGATCTGCAATCGGTCGAGGGACGCATCCAATGGATCCCGGGTCGCCCAGACCAGCAACCGAGGGCGCGCATCGTCTTCGAGCATGAGGTCGCCACCCATCGGCACACCCGCGGCATAAGCCTGGGCGATGCCTGTCTCGTCGGCCAACATTTCCTGGCTTAGATCGGTACCTGCGAACATGCGTACCCGCATGCGCGGCCCGGTGGTGGCAAAAGTCTCCTTGGCCTGCATGGCATCGAACAACGCCTCGCGCGTGTTGGCCCGCGCCCACACCCCCGCCAGCCCGGAGGCACCCCAAAACTGGCGCACCACCTCGTCGTACTCACCGGTTTGCGGATTGGGGACCGTACCACGCTGCTCGGGCGTAATGTCCAGCAGCCCAGTCTTACTCCAGTAGTTGTCCTCTTGGAATGAGCCGGCGGCGTTGTGGGTATCGGACGACCCGATCAACCCGAATCGAAACGGGTTGGCCTCCCCCAACAGCAGACCATTGAGATAGGCCTCACGCACATAGCTCCCCTGGGGCTTACTCGGCAGACCGCTGCCAATGGTTTGCTCCATAATGCCAAAATCGGCCCACTCATCATTCGGCGAGAGCAACGGGTGGGCGTCCGAGGTGCCTTTGACCTGGGTGATCTCGACGATGGGTTCATTGCGCAAGCGCTGCTGCGCGTAAGCGGGTGTCAGCGCGTTGCCGGAACGGTCCTTGAGTTCGAACATCCAGCCGTCGGAGCCGTTAGAGTTGTGCGGGATCGCAAGCGCTTGCATACCGTCGCCCCGGATCGAGTCCATCCAATCCCACAGCCGCTCCGGGTTGTTCTTCGCATCCAGGCGGCTGTAGGGCATTTCCGGCACCTCGCCGCCACGAAAAATCACGTTGCGGTGCAGATTTTCTCCCCGCCGCCCACCGGCGGTGAACTCATAGCCGATAAACGTTGTGAAACGCCCGGGCGCATTGTGCCGCTCGGCCGCCGTGATAATTTCCTGCCACGCTCCGCGCACCACTTCCAGATCCAGGAGGTCGTCACTGTCGACGAATCCGCGCTCGCGCGGCAGGATTTCACGGAACACCGCGTTGCGCTCTTCCGGGCTCGCCGCCGCGCGCAGCGCCACGGACAACGGGTGTTCGCCAACGCTGCTCGATGGTATGTCCATCTGTTCGAACATACCGAGATAGGTGGCATGATCGGACACCGCAAGAAAGTCGAGCGGCGCGCGCAGCTTCATCTGCATGCCGGATGCGTGCTCGAGCATGTCACCTTTAGCAAATCGGTAGGCATCGTCGGGGGTCGCGCGTGTTCCAAAGATGTAGGCGTCAAAGCTATACCGCGTGTGGACGTGCAGATCACCAAAGAACGCCTGTTTGGTCGGCTGCTCCGTCTGCTTGCGCTCCGGCTCGGGCGCCACCGGGCCGGACTCGACAGTTTGCGGCAAGGTCGTCTCTCCACAGCCTGCCATCGTCCACAGCAGCAGCACCGCCAAGCATAATCGACACTCCGCCCGCACCCGCTTTAGAACTGACGCTCTGCCTGACGGCTGCTTCGTTTCTCCGCTTAACCGTTTGCCTGCCTCGATCCCTTGCATGTCCCCTCCCATGTTCGCGCCGTTGATGGTCGCCCACCGATCTCATTGAACTTCTCCCCCCAGGTATCGTGCCCCCATGTCAAGCGCAGTGCAAACCTAACCCCGTCGGACGGCTGTTGTAAAAATAATGTAGCACGGGGCACCCTGATCATCCTTTTGCGGTACCTTAAGACTTTCGACTCAGGGAGACAGCCAGATGGTTCAATGGCGTGGGCGCCGGCGCAGTTCCAACGTAGAAGACGGTCGCGGTTCCAGCCCAAGACCGCGCATGCGGGGCATGGGGGGCGGTGGTATGCGTCTCAAAGGCGGGATGGGCACCCTCGTGCTGGTCGCCGTTGTATATTTTGTCAGCGGCGGTGATCTTGGCCAGGTAGCCAGTGTGCTGCTCGGCGGCGGTGGCGGCGGACCGAGCCTTAGCTCTCGCCCACCGGCGGAGCACATCAGACCTGTGGGCGAGGATGATGGGGCACAGTTTGTTAGTGTGATTCTGGCCGATACCGAAGACACCTGGGGCACGCTGTTTCGACAGGCCAACGCACGCTACCCCGAACCCAAGCTGCGGCTCTTCAGCCAGGCGGTTAATTCCGCCTGCGGTTATAACACCGCGGCGGTCGGTCCGTTTTATTGCCCTCCGGACCAGCGCATCTATCTCGACCTGGAGTTTTTCGGCCAGTTGCGGCAACTGGGTGCACCCGGTGACTTTGCGCAGGCTTACGTGATCGGGCACGAAGTTGGACACCACGTACAGAACGTGACTGGCGTGCTGCAGGCCGTGCAGCAGCAAAAGCGCGGGCAATCCCAAGCGGCGGCAAACGCGCTGCAGGTATTGGTCGAACTCCAGGCCGATTGTTACGCCGGGGTCTGGGCGCATCACGCGGAGACCGAGCGGGACCTGTTGGAACGTGGCGACGTGCAAGAAGGGTTGGATGCGGCCGCCGCTATCGGGGACGACGCGCTGCAGAGCCGCGCCGGGCGAGCCGTGCGCCCCGAATCTTTCACCCATGGCTCTTCGGCGCAGCGGGTTGGGTGGTTCAAGCGCGGCTTTAACAGCGGCATGGTGCGAGACTGCGATACATTTGCAGAAGCTGGCGTGCGGCTGGCAGGGGTCAACGCTCAGCGCCGCTCCGCGCCCGCTCGGCTCTCCAACAATGAAATTCACGCCGCGTTTGCGCAACGGCGCAGTGACGTGCAGGTGAAAGGCGAAGGTGTCGTGATCAAGGTCCTGCCCGACGACAACGAAGGCTCTCGCCATCAGAAGTTCATCCTGCAACTCGATCAGGATCGTTCGCTGTTGGTGGCGCACAACATCGATCTGGCCCAGCGTCTGCCCGGCCTCAGCCGCGGCGATCGCGTAAGGTTCTACGGCGAGTATGAATGGAACGATCGCGGCGGCGTGTTGCACTGGACCCACCACGATCCCGCCGGACGGCATCCGGACGGGTGGCTCGAATACAACGGTCGCCGCTACGAGTAATTGCGCAGAGCCACCAGCGAGCATAGCCGCGCAAGCGGGAGCATTAGAGCTAGCCGAACGAATCTACCGCCTGTAACAAGCCGCGCTCACCACGCGCCAGCTGTCCCGATTTCAGCCCGCTCTCTAGCGGAGCGCGCGTGGGCAGGCTATTCTCGCGCCAAGTTTAAGGAAAACAACAATGTTAGAACTGCTCACCTTCGAAAACCTGGCCAACCTCTTCGTCCTGCTGTTCTTGCAGGCGGTGCTGGGATTCGACAATCTGTTATACATATCGATCGAATCCCAACGCGCACCGGCGGAAAAACAAGCCAGCGTACGACGCAATGGCATCCTCATCGCCATCGCGCTGCGCATCGTGTTGTTGTGGGTGATGGTACACTTGCTGGCAAGTCTGACCGAACCGTTCTTCAGTATACAGTGGGCAGGAGTGATCGAAGGCTCGTTCAATTTCGCCACTATCGTGTTCCTGTTCGGCGGCGTTTTTCTGATGTACACCGCGATCAAAGAAATCTCTCATCTGCTCACCATCGAAGACCTGTCGGCCGCCGGTCTGGAGAAGACCAAGAAGAGTGCCGCGTCGGTCATCGCCCTCATCGTATTCATGAACCTCATCTTCTCATTTGACTCGATCCTCTCGGCTCTCGCCATCACAGAGGTCTTTCCGATTCTCGCCATCGCCATTATCTCCAGCGGCATCGCGATGTTGGTTTTGGCCGACAAGGTGTCGGAGTTTCTGGAGAAAAACCGCAAATATGAGGTATTGGGCCTCTTCATCCTGCTCATCGTCGGCATCGTGCTGCTCGGCGAAGGGGGCCACCAGGCGCATCTGAAACTCTTCGGCTACGCGGTAGAACCGCTCTCGAAATCGACTTTCTACTTTTCCATCGTCGTGCTGGTTGCCGTGGACATCATTCAATCCGGCTACCAGCGCAAACTTGCGCGGCAACGCGCACTGCAGCGGACAAATACGGTCCAAAACGAAGCTCAGGCCCAGACCTGAAGCAACCTAGACATCATCAAGGAGCACACCATGTCGACTTCTCTCTACGATCTCAGCGTCGCCTCCTATCTGCAGATCGTTGCGGCGGCTGACGCGTTTCTCGCCAACGGCGCAAGCCACATCTCTGACGAAGGCGGAGACCTCGACGCTGTGGTCGCCACCCGACTGTATCCCGATATGGCGGATTTTCACTTCCAGGTGCAATGCATAGGTCATCACTCACTGGGCGCGATCAACGGCGTCATGCAGGGCGAATTCTCTCCGCCACCGAACATTGAGCGTCTCGATTACGCCGGTCTGCAGGCCCTGGTCAGCAATGCGGTCACGGAACTCAACGCCCTGCGGCCCGACGATGTGAATAGCCACGCCGGCAAGACGGTCACGTTCAAGCTCGGCGAAACTCAGATCCCGTTCACGGCGGAGAACTTCGTGATGAGTTTCTCGCTGCCGAACATGTACTTCCACGCGACCACCGCGTACGACATCCTCCGCGCCGCCGGCGTACCGGTGGGCAAACGGGACTTCCTGGGGAACATGCGGATGGGGGCCTGACCAGGCTCCGACTTGCCCGACAGGCCAGCAAACACGCAGCGCGACGGGCTGGCTATTGCGCCTGGGTAGACCCCTCGCCCCGCACCGGGTTCGAAGAACGACGCAGCAGCATCAATTCATCCATCGCAGACACCAGCTCGGAGGCGCGGAAGGGTTTGGCCAGAAAGGCGACGTGGCTGTCGTCGTTCATCTCATCGCGCAGTTGATCGAGCACCGCACTTTGTTCGTACCCGGAGAACAGCAAGACCGGTAGCTGCGGGTCCTTCGCGCGCAAACTCGCGAGCGTGGCGATCCCACCCATGCCCGGCATACGCACGTCGAGCAGTACCGCCGCATAGGCTCGCGACGTTGTCTCGAACAACTCCAGCGCTTTTTCACCGCGATCCGTATCCGAGACGTGATAGCCGGCCTTCTCCAAAACCGTTTTGCTCACCCCGCGCACTGCCGGATTGTCATCGATCACCAGAATGTGACAGTTGCGCAGCACGTCTATCCCCGCACGACGATCGCGCGTGCCCCGTCGCTCGGTCAGGGGTAGACAGACCCGCAGCCCGGAGCGGCCTTGGGCAAGGGCGAATCCCGCGTCATGGGTGCGCGCGAAGCGGCGCAGGATCGTTCCCGCCTGGCCATCATCATCATCACCGGCCAGCAGACGAAAGAACGCCTCGTGCGTTTCCGGCTCGACGGTCTGCTGCGGGTCGACAACCACATCGAGCGCAAGGTAACGTCCGACACCGCGCTGCTGGCATGGTGCCAATCCCGCGAGATCCGCGTCACTCATCTCACACTCGCGCGCCAGAATCACCAACTTTCCCCCACCCAGACTTTGCCGGACGTAGAGTAACAAGGTGAGAAACGCCTGTTGAAACTCCGCCCGCTGCAGCTCCACCGGCGCGGATACGACCGTCATCTCGTACACCACCTGAAACGGCTCCGAGAGCGTCGCGTTGGCCAGGTCGGTCAAGTGCCGCACCTCCTCGAGCAGATCGACGGCGGTCTTTCCAACCGACCCCGCCGGTGGCTTGCGCCGCATCTCACCACCCACCCGCGTCGCGTACTCGGTCCCGGCTTTGATCTGGGCGAGCATATCCAGCTGCGCCGCACTGAGGTCGCTCTCTTCCAGCAATTCTGCATAGGCATACACCGGCGTGAGGATATTATTCAGACTGTGCGCGAGGCCATCAGCGCTCGTCTCAAACGCGCCGGTCGGCGCCTCCTGGGCGCGCGCCGCACGCAACACCCGCATTTTCTCCCGCGCAACCTGCAATTGATCAGCAAAACGCTGATCGCACGCCACCGCCGCATTGTAGCGCACGGCAATCTGCCAACGCAGCAGAAACAGCGTCAGCGCCACCCCGGTGATCAGCACCAGCCCTGGCAGCGCCCACTGACCGGATGCTGATGCATCACTGCCCAGGGTTGCCATACAGGCGATGTGACAGATCAGCGTGAGCAGAAAAGTGGGTGCGTGGGTGACCGAAAGCGCCATGATCAATTGCACCCCTCCAAGCATCAGCGAAGCCCAGAGCAACGGCAATTGGGTCGCAAAGTAGCCGGCGAGGATCGCAACGCTGAGCACCACAACCTGTTGCATGCGCAGCCACGGTAGATCACGGTCGCGGCTCAGCGCGAGCAGCACCACGGCCGCCAGCAGCCCTGCGGCAGCCAAGATCAGACCCATAATGCCCGTGACCAGACCTATGCCCACTACAATCGCGAGCAGCAACCCCGCACCAGCTAACGCCCCCGGCCGACTCTGACGCTCATGACCCGGCCATGCCAAGATGTTCAGTGTTGTGTCCTTGTCCCGGGGATCAGTTTTAGCGAAGCCGGCTGAGGATGTCGACCGATTTCGACCCCCTCCCAGCGAGGTGCGAACGCAGCTGACCTGAAAAGTGCAACCCAACGGCTGCAGAAAAGCGTGCCGATTGAATGGACGAGGAATTGAGGATTGCGGGGTTTAGCTGCCCAGCAGAGGGTCAGATGAAGCCGACAATCCCGGCGAGCAGGTACGCGCAAAATCCCAGCACAGCCAGGATGCTGATCAAATCAATGCGGGTATTGCGAATGGACATGGCGCAACAATACATCGATAACCGAATCGCATATAAGACTTAATCCGTCTATCCTTATTCGCCGTCGCTGGTCTCTCCCAACCACGGCGGTGCAGACGGACTCTAACGAGAGCTACGCAGCGATGAAGTAGCGGGTGGCATACAGGGTGGCCACCACCGCGAGCACCCACAATACCAAAGCCTGCAGCAACAAGCGTGGTTTGATGGCACGCACATCCTCGCGGGTAAAGTCCAAGCCGATCAGAAACAGCGCCCCGACCAGCAGTGCACTCACGGCAAATTCCACCCCCTCTCTCACTATGACCGGCAGGTCGAGAAGTGAGCCCGCCACCGATGCAAAGATAAACAACACAATAAACCCGGGGATTCGCACCTGGGCGCTAGCCGCGCGGGTGAGTACACTCACAAACACCACCAGCGGGATCAACCACAGCGTGCGGCCCAACTTGACCGTGGTGGCGATGGCGGCGGCCTGTTCGCCATACAGATTCGCAGTGGCGACCACCGAGCTGGTGTCATGGATTGCCAGTGCAACCCAGATGCCGAATTGCGCCTGGGACATCTGCAACCACGTGCCGATATACGGAAAGATCAGTAGTGCGAGCGCGTTCAGGGCGAAGACGATGGCGAGACATGCGCCGGTGATCGCGGAGGGTGCCCCGAGGATCGGCGCCAGGCTCGCGATCGTGGTGCCGCCGCAGATCGCTGTCCCACCGGCGAGCAGCACCCCTGCATCACGCTGCACGCGCAGCAACCAGGCAAGACCGAGACCGACACCCAGCACGCCGATCACATAGATCGCCACCGGTACCGTATATTGGGCGGTGATCGCGCCCATGTCAGAGATATTGATTTTTAGGCCGAGCAGGACGATGGCGGTCTGCAGCGTCAGTTTGCTATAGCCGCCAGCGCCCGGTATCCAGCGCACCTGACCGATCAGCGCAATGGCACTCCCGACCAGCAGCGCAAGCGCCGGATTGCCGACCCAGACGAGCAGTGCCAGGCCCAAACAAGCACCAGCACCGGAAAACAGCGAAGTGGGCACGCGCACCCTGACTTTTTTGTAGTTATTGGAATATGCATATAAGCAGATGGACTCAATAATAGCCAGGATGGCCACGCGGCGTTCTTAGCGTTTGTTCGCCGTGTCCCCCGCCCATGCTCAAGGGCACGCGATGAGGCAGCTAGAGCTCTATGAATTCCCGCATCGCTGCACCCGGACCTCGAGCGGATGGCAGGCCGATCATCTCGTCATACGGACTGTTGTGTACAAACTGCACCCCCGCTACACCAGCCTCACGGAGCGCCTGGAGCGCCGCAAAACGACTACGAAATTTCAGTACGTCGCCCGCAGTGTCGTGCAGCGGGCGGAGTTGTTCACCCTCTTTGCAAAACACCACATAGATCATCGGATCCACCGCGTGCAGTTCCAGCAGGGGTATCTCGCCGGCAGCGATCAGTTTTGCAATGCGGTTTAAGTTCATGAACACTCAACTTCACTCAAAACCGTCATGTTCGCAGACGCAACCCGCAAGGGGAACCTGCAATGTGACGGCTCGATCACATCGACATACATTGCGGCGCGCCGGCGCCCACTAACGATATGGGGAACAGGTATGCAGAATGAGGATCTCAGCGGCCAGGTCGCGCTGATCATCGGCGGCGGGCCAGGTATCAGTGCAAGCTGTGCGCGGCTATTTGCGGACCAGGGTATGCAGGTGGCGGTAGCAGCGCGCAACCCGGACAAGACCGTGTTGCAGAAACTCAGCGAGACCCACGGCACCGAGCGGTTCGCCTGCGATGCCGCAGACCCGGAGGGTGTTGCCGCGCTGTTCGACAACGTCAGTGCCAAGCTGGGTACCCCGAAGCTGGTCGTGCACAACATCGATGGCCGCGTTCCCGAGATCTTCCGCAAAGGCATCACCGAGGCGGAACCCGAAGTGGTACTAAACACCCTGAAAAACTCGGCCTACAGCGCGTTCCTCGTTGGTCAACAAGCAGCAACACGCATGTTGCAGCAGGGTCTCGATGCGCAGGGGCGCCGCGGCACGATTATCTTCACCAACGCGAGCGCAGCGTTTAAGGGTTACCCTAAGAGTGGCGCGTTTGCGATGGCCTGTCAGGCCAAAACAGGTTTAGCGCAGAGCATGGCGAGAGAATTGATGCCGGAAGGCATCCATATCGCGCAGGTGCCTATCGACGCGGCGATCGGCTGGACCCAGGAGGACGGCTCGCGTGCCCACCGCATGGCGGGCACTAGTGTGGACGACAATATGGCGGACCCGGACCACATCGCTCAAGCCTATCTACAACTGCACACCCAGCATCGTTCGACCTGGGCCTTTGAAGTCGTGTTGCGACCCTGGGTGGAGAATTGGTAGGCGGTGGCTGCTGGCGCCGCGCGCCCGCTCAGGAGCACGGGACGCCAGCGCTCATCAACCTGTCAGCGACTTGAGGGTCGCCAGGGCATCCGCGGGATCAGGCAGCGTCGAGGTATGCGCCTCGGTATGCTGAATCACGCCCTGCGGATCGATGATCATCAGGGTGCGATTACTGATCCCGGCATCTTCGTTAAAAATACCCAGAGACTGAGAAACGCCGCCATGCGGCCAGAAGTCCGCTAGCAGCGGATGACGAATACCACCCATGGAGGTGGCCCAGGTTTTGAGCGCAAACATCGAGTCGACGCTCAAGCCCAGCACTTGCGCGCCGGCTTCTTCGAACTGTTTCAACGCACGGTTGAAAGATGAGGTTTGATTGCTTCAGCCACCGGTGAAAGCCAGTGGAAAGGTGTGCAGCACCGTCCACTTACCGCTCAGATACTCCTGCGTAATTTCTTCACCCTCGTGACTGCGCAACGTAAAAGCAGGGCATTGGCTGCCTGTCTCTAACATACGCACTCCCATTTCTTACACGTTTAATAGGTCTCTTGCCACACGGGCAAGTCCCGGTTCGGTGCCTGCGGCACACAACACGGCGGTGGCACCGTACCACCTGAAGACGCCGATGAATATAGTTGTGGTGGGTCCTGCCCGGTGGTGGTTAGGCGCTGGCGCTTTCACGTACGGCTGGGAGAGAGGACGCCCACAGATCCACCGCTACCAGATGAACATCGTTGCGGGATTCTGCAACACCCGGCGCAAAGCCTGCACCAGGCTCGCGCCATCGTATCCATCGACCACCCGATGATCGAACGATGCGGACAGGTTCATCATCGTTCGAATCACCACCTGTCCGTCTTCCACCATCGGTCTCTCCTGCATCTTGTTTACGCCGATGATCGCGGTTTCCGGCGCGTTCAAGACCGGCGTGGAGGCAATGCCACCCAGCGCCCCGAGACTGGTGATGGTGATGGTGGAACCGCGCAACTCATCGGGCCGCGCCTTGCCGTTGCGTGCCTTGTCTGCAACCGCCACGATGTTGTGCGCCAGTTCCCACAAGCCTTGATCTTGCGCGTCCCGCACCACCGGCACCATCAATCCCATAGGCGTCATGGTCGCGATGCCGATGTGCAGGGCGCCATACTGAGACAGGGTTTCAGAGGTTTCATCAAAATGTGCGTTGCATTGTGGAAAGCCACCCAATACCGACACAAGACCCCGGATCAGAAATGGCAACAAGGTCAGCTTGGGCTGCTGTGGGTCGCGCTGCTCGTTAAGGTGTAGCCGCAGGGCCTCCAATTGCGAGACGTCGACTTCCTCGACGTAGGAGTAATGAGGAATGTCCCGCTTGGTCGCCTGCATGCGTTTCGCGATCACCCGCCGAGCGCCCGACAGCCGCACTTCGGTCACCCCCGAGCCGTGCAGCCCGCCAGGCTGGGAGCGCGCGACCGGATGCACTCCGGGCCCTTGGCTGACCGTCGCTGCACCCACAGCCACAAACCGCTCGAAGTCGGCATGACTGAGGCGCCCATCGCTGCGCTGCGCGGGTACGTCCGACAAGTCCACACCCGCTTCCCTGGCGCGTCGGCGCAGGGAGGGTGAAGCGAGGACCAATTCATCTTTAGCAGGGACATGTGTTGTGCTCGGCCGGTCCAAGGTTGCGCGCTCCGGTGGGGCCGCAGATACCAGTTCGCTCGCGCGCTCCGCCGGGGACTTGGATACTTCGGGCGCAGACGCTTCGTTAGCACCCTCCGCGGTGACGCCCTCGGGCAAGGTCGCGACCGCAAATCGCACCAACTCCGCGCCAACCGCCAGGATGGCTCCGGGATCACCCCCCAGCGCGAGCACCTCCCCGGACACTGGCGCGGTCACCTCTACCACCGCTTTCTCGGTCTGTACATCGACAAGTAGGTCGTCTTCGTCGACCAGATCGCCTACCGCCACGTGCCATTCCACAATCTCGGACTCGACAATACCTTCGCCGAGATCCGGCAACTTGAAACTGAACGTCTCCATCACCACTCCTATCCGGCCGCCAGGACCCGCTCGATCGCCTTGGCGATGCGCGTCTGGCTGGGAAAGTACTCCCACTCGAAAGCGTGTGGATAGGGCGTGTCCCAACCTGTTACTCGTTCGATCGGCGCATGCAGATGCCAGAAACACTCTTCCTGGACCACCGCCGCGAGTTCCGCCCCGAAGCCGCTGGTACGCGTTGCTTCGTGGAGGATGACGCAACGGCCGGTTTTCTGCACGGAGCTGACGATCGCATCGAGATCGAGGGGCAGGAGGGAGCGCAGATCGATCAGCTCCGCATCAACACCGCAGGCATCCACCGCCGCCTCCGCGACATGCACCATCGTGCCGTAGGTCAGGAGGGTGATCGCCTCACCGTTGCGAACGACGTTGGCCTTGCCGAGCGGGATGCGATAGGCGCCTTCGGGCACCTCGCCCCCAGGATGCTGATCCCAGGTCTCGACCCGTGCGCCGGCATGTTCGTCGGGACGATGTCCGTAAAACGGCCCGTTGTAGATGCGCTTGGGTTCGAAGAAAATCACTGGATCATCGTCCTCTATGGCGCTGATCAACAACCCCTTGGCATCGTAGGGTGTCGACGGCATCACCGTCTTGAGTCCACAGATGTGGGTGAACATCGCCTCGGGGCTCTGGGAATGTGTCTGCCCACCGCGAATGCCACCACCGCAGGGCGTGCGCACGGTAACCGGCACCTCAAATTCGCCGCCGCTGCGGTGCCGGATGCGCGCCAGTTCCGAGATAATCTGATCCATGGCCGGATAAATGTAGTCCGCGAACTGCATCTCCACCACCGGGCGTAGGCCGTTGAGGCTCATACCAATGGCCGCGGCGACGATACCGCCTTCCGCAATTGGCGTATCCAAGGCGCGGTGTGCGCCATACTTTTCGTACAAGCCCTGGGTACAACGAAACACGCCACCGAAATAACCGACGTCCTCACCCATGACCAGAACGCTCGGGTCGGCGCCCATGGTGTTGTCCAGCGCGGAGTTGATGGCCGCGACCATGCTCATGCTGCTCATCGGTCCTGCCTCATCTGTTCGCGTTGGCGGTACAGGTGTTCCGGCAGCTCTTTAAAGACATCCTCGAACATGCTTTCCAACGGCCAGTGCGGGCCCGCCTCCAGGGTGCCGTGGGTCAGGGCTTCTCTCCACGCTTCGGTCACCTGCGCGGCAAGCTCTGCCTCCTGAGCGGCATGGGCCGCATCGTCCCACACCCCGAGCCCGGTGAGATGTTGTCGCAGCCGCTCTATCGGGTCGCCCAGCGGCCACGCCTCACCCTCGTCGGTCGCGCGATACACATCGGGGTTATCGCTCGTGGAGTGACCCTCCGCACGATGGGTATAGAACTCGATATAAGTTGCACCGTGGCCCGCCCGCGCCCGCCGCGCAGCCCAGTCCGTGACCGCGTACACCGCCAGCAGGTCGTTGCCGTCGACCCGCATGCTGGGCACGCTGTACCCCAATCCGCGCGCCGCAAAGGTGGTCCCAGCCGAGGCAAAACTCTGCGGGGTGCTAATCGCCCATTGATTGTTGACCACGTTGAGAATGACCGGCGCCCGGTAGGTGGAAGCGAACAAGAGCGCGTTGTGCACATCCGCCTCGGCGGTGCTGCCCTCGCCCACCCAGGCCGCGGCGACATCGTCTTCGCCTTTGTAGGCCGCCGCCATCGCCCAGCCCACGGCCTGGCTGAATTGGGTGGCCAGATTGCCGGATATCGAGAAGAAGTTGCCAGCTTTCCAACTATAGAGGACCGGCAATTGTCGGCCTTTGAGGTTGTCCCGCGCGTTCGAGATGCAGTTACACATCATGTCCACCACATCTCGGCCACGGGCGAACAGCAAACCCTGTTGACGGTAGGAAGGGAACAACATGTCACTGTCGCGCAACGCCAGCGCCTGACCGATGGCCACGGCTTCCTCGCCGGTACACTTCATATAAAACGACAATTTGCCTTGGCGCTGCATGCGGAACATGCGCTCATCATAGGCACGCACGTGCATCATCAGACGCAGCGCTCGCAGGAGTTGCTCGCGCCTAAGCCCAGGCGCCCAGGCGCCTACCGCCTGCCCCTGATCGTCGAGCACCCGCACCAGGCCATAGGCCAGATTGCGCGTATCCAACGCATCCACATCGATGGGCGGGCGTTCATGCGCCCCGGGCGGCGGCAGGTTCAGATACGCAAACTCGGTTTTTTCCCCGGGCCGGGAAGAGGCGGCGGGGACGTGAAGGCGCGAAACAGTTGGAACAGCTGGCTCTGACATGTTATTCCCGGGCATTGGCTTAGGCGACGTAACGCAGGCGCCACAGTAACCTTAGAACAGGTTTGGGCTTATGCTTTTTAGGCACCTTTTGTCTGAATTTTCGTAAAAATATTCCAATTTTTGATAATTTTCAGTATTTTTGATACCAAATTTACACGCTACTGCGACCGCACGGTCAGCCGACGGACACCAATAGCAATGGACGGCACCGATCGCGCCATTCTCGAACTTTTGCGCACCCAAGACCAGCCCGATCAAAGGCCGCCACGCAGGTGACGGACCGAAGCAAGAGGACCGCCATGAAACTCGATGCGACCGACCAGCAGATCCTCAATCTCCTGCAGAGCGACGCCAGCCTCGCGGTCGCCGAAATCGCCGATCGGGTCAACCTCTCACAACCGCCCTGCTGGCGCCGTATCAAACGCCTCGAAGAAGCCGGTTTCATCAACGCCCGGGTAGCGCTGTTGAATCGACGCGAGCTCGGTCTGAACTTGGTGACCTACATAGAGATCAAGCTCAGCGCCAATCGGCGCGCGGAAGTCAGCGAGTTCGAACATCAGATCCGCGCCTTCCCCGAGGTTACGGAGTGTTATCTGATCGCCGGGCGCGCTGACTTTCTGCTGCGCGTGGTCACCCGCGACGTTGATGCTTACGAGCGATTCTATCGTGACCACCTGTCGCTGTTACCAGGCCTCGAGGACATCACTTCGTTTGTGGCCATGTCGGAAGTGAAATACACGACCGAATTGCCCCTGGCGCAGAGCTTCAGCTGATCGGCGAGCTCACCAGAACAGACAGATCGCGCGCATCTCGACGCTGCAACGCGGCGTGTCGAGATGGAACGGATCTAAGAAGGCGGTGTGCGGCGCCCAGAACGGTTGACTCTGGGCAACGGCGTTACTGTCGTAGGCGCGAAACACCAACACTTCGTCGATATTCATGGCCGGAAAGGTATACCAACGATTTCCCTCCGCACCTTGCGGCGTCAACGCCAGCGAGTCGAACTCGGTGGTCAAACCACCGTACGTAGCCACCCGCACCGCCACCATCTGCTCCCGCGCAACGGTGCTCATATCCGCCAGACAGAGAGGATGGGACATCCACCGCGGTCCGGTATTGCGCCAGACCTGCAGCGTCAATATCCGACGGGCCCGCGCGATCTCCGCCCGCTCTATCTCCGCGCGTGCGAGAGACGGGGCGAGTAATTCGATATAGGGGTGATCTACATCGGCGAGCATGTCGCCATAATTCTCGCAGTAATCGGAGTGTGCAAATTGTATCGGAGCAAAGTCGGGTTTGGCCTGCGCGCTTGTCGGGTTGCGCATCACCACCGGGTAGAAGAGTACGGCATCGCAACCGCTTTGGGCCTTAGCCCCTGTCGTCAGTTCGTCATAGTGACAGGCCTCGATGGCGGCGAGCGAGGACCAGTCACTGACCGCGCTGGGCAACGTCTGCAGCTCAAAACCATGTTCCGCCCAAGCCCAGCGCTCGGTCGCTTGGCGCGCATTGTTGATCGGCATACGCATGCCCTGCGGCCCAACAGCTGATAGGTAATTGATGTCCGCTTCACAGTAGGTCGACGTCATACTCACCCCCAACCTCTCATCGCCAAAGCGCTTTCGCAGCGCAGCCACATAATACCGATCTCAAATTCCGATGCATCCTAAGACAGGTCATAAGTGCTAGACTGCGGGCCATATTTTTTCCAGGGAGACATTGCATGAGCGCAGAAGAATACACCCCCCCTAAGGTCTGGCAGTGGAACAAAGAGAGCGGTGGGCGATTCGCCAACATCAACCGCCCGATCGCGGGCGCCACCCATGACAAGGAACTCCCCGCGGGCGAACACGATTTGCAGTTACACTCGTTGGCCACACCCAACGGCGTCAAAGTCACCATCCTATTGGAAGAGCTGTTGGAACTCGGTGTCGAGGCTGCAGAGTACGATGCTTATACGATCAACATCGGTCAGGGCGATCAATTCGGCAGTGGATTTGTCGAGATCAATCCCAACTCCAAGATACCCGCCCTGCAGGATCGTTCTACCAACCCGCCTACTCGGGTGTTCGAGTCCGGCGCCATCCTGGTCTATCTGGCAGAGAAGTTCAGCCACTTTCTACCCACCGAACCTTCCGCTCGCGCTGAGTGCATGTCCTGGCTGATGTTCCAGATGGGGAGCGCCCCATACATCGGCGGCGGCTTCGGCCACTTCTATGCGTATGCGCCGATGAAGATCGAATACTGCATCGACCGCTACAGCATGGAGGCCAAGCGCCTGCTCGACGTCTTGAATCAGACCCTGGCCGAGCGCCGCTATCTGTGCGGCGACGACTACACAATTGCCGACATCGCAAACTATGCATGGTTCGGTGCGCTGGTGTTACACAACATCTACGATGCGGCGGAGTTTCTCGATGTCGCCTCCTACGAACACGTCGTGCGCTGGGCTAAAGAGATCGAAGAGCGCCCGGCGGTCGAGCGCGGGCGTCGCGTAAACCGCCCCTGGGGGCCGGAGGAAACGCGGGTGGTCGAACGCCACAGCGCGGCGGACTTCAAATAGGCAACGGCTGCTACAGGCCGAGGTAGGATCGGCTTCCTGGCAGCCGGTCCGACACTCGCTTTCGCCCTCCAGCCGAGCAAGGATTGGGGGCGTTGCTCAGCGGCGCACGGCCGGCGCTTCGACCGATAAGCCTGCCCCACGCCAAGCGAGATACAGTTCCAGATCCAGATAGGGTTGCGCACCCGCTGCGAACGGCTGCGCGCGCACGCCGGTATTGCAGAACTGCAACCGACGGTGCAGCGAACCCAGCCCCTGCCACTCGAGCCGGTACAGGGGGTAACCGTTACTCTGCCCCTGACTCAGGCGATCGCCGCGCAATTGCCGTCCCACGTAGGACTCGTGACAGTGCGCACAGGCGAGATCGAGTTGGCCGCGACGCGCATAGAAGTAGTCCCGCCCACGCGCCCAGAACGGTTGCGCATCGCCGCTGATCGCGACGCTGCGCGGCATGCCACGGGATTGATGCGCGACGTAAGCGCTGAGAGCGAGCATCATTTCGCTGTCGTAGGCGAGGTCAGCCCGCCCCTGCCGCTCGCGACAGCGATTGATCTGACCTTCGAGATTGACCAGTTGCCCATCCCGCACCCGTGGCAGAGATGCCGCCGCACCCCGCAGACTGCGCTCGGCCTCACCGTGACAATCGGCACACGAGCGATCGTCCTCTGCTACCGTCCACAGTGCAGCCCCGCGATCGACCCACAGCATGCCGGGGTTGGCGAAGTCATCCGCCTGCAGTTGTTGAACGTCGACGGATTGAAATTCGAGGCCTGAAAGCGGCAGGACCGGCGATTGCGAGACATCCGTCGCTCTCGGCTCGCTACCCTCCGGCATATGACAAGCGACCACACCCGGAAGCACACAGAAGAGCAACAGACAACGCATCAGCCGCAATGGATTCGGTGGATACCCTTGATATTCAGCGCGCGACAATCGCATCCCTCAAGTAGCCGCGATCTCGATGCTGAGCGTCTCCCTGACCTCCTGCCCGCGCTGGTCGCGCCACATAAGTGCCAAAGTCCCCGAGGCGGGCGGTACAAATTCGAAAGAGAGATAGGGATTTGCGGCAATCCCGGGATGTAGGTCCGCTCCGAACACAAACTCGTCCATAAAGCGGGCCTCAAAACGCGTGAGGATGTCTCTGGGGATCGCAGCACCGATCGCATCCCTGCGAAAGCCCGTCTCCATCGGATGTGCAATCAAGGTCTTGACCGTCACCGCCGTGCCTGGCGACACCTTGGACGGTACCGAGATTCGGGCTTTCCACATGTTAGATCAAAGCCTCAAGACAAGCGGCTTCGGTGACCACGATGTGCGCCGCCGCGGCGATCGATGGCCCGTCCGCAAAGCGCGCGACCGCGATAACATCTTGCTCTGCGGCGATGCGTATGCGGGTATGCACATTGGAGCTCGCCGTGAAGCGTGAGAATTGAAACCGCGCCAGGAGCGGTTCGGGGTTGAGCGGCGCGTAGATCTCTATCCCCCGTAGTTGCTCGGCAGCCGAGACCACCTCCACCTGCAAACGCACGGAGTTCCCATTCTCGGCCAACGCCGGGATCTTCAGCCGCACGGCATCGTCCAGGCGCGGTGGCTGGTCATAGAAACGATTGAGCAGGTCAAGTTGATTCGCCTCCCAAGCCCGAATCGAAGTGGTAGAGACGAGCACACCCGCCCCCAAACCGGCGCGCAGGAGCCGTCGCCTTGAAAACCCAGCCTGCTTACTCACCGTCATCCACTTCTCCATCGGCACCTCCATCGGCACCTCCATCCGCACCTCCATCCGCACCTCCATCGGGGCTGCGCAGCGTAACCAACCAGGCCACCAGATCTTCGACCTCCTGGGCGGTCAATACCGGCTGGTCACGATAGGGCGATGCTACCTGACGCAGACCCTCGGTACGATGGTAAGGTGGCATGACGGTGCCGGGGTTGAAACGCGCGGCATCGACGATACGTGCGCGGATCATCTCGCTCGAGAGCCGCGCCCCGACATCGCTGAGGTCCGGGCCCAGATC